>CAXSGT010000070.1:0-15165 GCA_964236835.1 uncultured Polaromonas sp. | reverse complement strand
CAGGAAAAGCAGCATGGGTGAGATTGCAGCGCGTACTTGCTTGCCCGCGTCGCCTAGTGACTAAAAGCGCTTATTTGCCATGCGCTACCGGCGACGCGCGCTTTTGCACTATTGCACCGAAATGCAAATCAGCATGGGCCGCAGCCCGGCCGCAAACGCACACGCTCCTGGAATCTGCCGGCTACCTCGCGGACCATACCGTCCCGACCGGCCAGCGCCACCAGCGAAATGCCGAAGGGAATCCCGTCAGACCGAATGCTGGCCGGCACCGCGGCCGCGCAGAGATCAAGGGGGCTGACCGGGTAGGTGTAGTAGCCGATATTGTTGTTCGCGTTGATCGGGTCGTCCTTAACTTCGTCACACCTGTAAGCCCGACCGACTGTTGGCGTCACGAGCACATCCACGCCGGCCAGCAGTTGCTTCGCGTCGCGCCGCAGTTCCATCATCCTGTAAATAGCCCTGACGGTGTCGGTGCCCGAATAGGCCAGGCCTTTCTCGATCATGGACGCGACGGCAGGATGAACCGTTTCCGGCCTGCGGGCAACCACATCGGCGTAGCTCACCGCCCGCTCCGCCAGCAGGCCACTGTCAAACGGCAGGCGGCCTGCCTCTTCAAAAATTCCGAAGTCCACCTCCACCAGTTCTCCACCTAGGGCGCACATGTTTTGTACCGCGTCGGAATAGGCGGCCTCCGACAAGGTGTCTCCGAAGAATTTCATCTGGGACTTGAACGGGATGCCGAACTTAAACCGGTCTGGAAGAAAAGCGCGAAGCGGAATTTGGTCCGCGTCCGGGCGGCTGAACGCATCGGAGGGATCGTACCCGCGGATCGTTTCGAGCACCCTGTAGCCGTCCTCGACGGTTCGGGCAAATACCGGCACGCAATCCAGGTAGCGATTGTTGTAAACCAGCCCGGATGCGCTGACCAAACCAAGCGTCGGCTTGACGCCGACAACGTTGTTCATTGCGGCAGGCACGCGGCCCGATCCGCCGGTGTCGGAACCCAGCGCGAACGACACCAAACCGGCCGCCACAGCCACGCCCGAGCCGGAACTGGAGCCTCCTGAGATGTAGTCGGGGTTGAAAACATTGCGGCAATGCCCGCCCATGGTGCGGGTGCCGTTGAGCCCGGTGGCGAACTGGTCCAGCGTATTCTTGCCAATTAGGATGGCGCCTTGCGCCAGGACCTTCGCGACCGCCGTCGCCGATATCGCTGGCAGGCGGTCGAAGCCGGCGCAGCCGCAGGTCGTTGGCATTCCTGCGACATCGACGTTGTCCTTGACCGAGAAAGGTATGCCATACAGAGGCGGGGCTGGCTTGCCCTGGTACAGAACGGCCAGGTGCTCCGCATTTTTGACAGCCTGGTTCTGATCGATCAGGGCGGTCCATGCGTAGTCCTCCCCCCGCGCCTCGATACGGCGGAACGCTTCGCGAACGATGTCGGCGGGCGCAAATTGCCCCTTACGGTATCCCTGCTGAACAGCATCGATGCCGAAGCCCATCTGAGTCAGGTCTATGGGGTTCGTCATTTCAATATCTCCTTGCCGCGCATCAGGAACTCCAGTGAACAACCTTGGCCGAGAACATGCCGAAGAGTTTGTCCGCCGTGGTTGAAATTAGCCCCAGGATGATGAGACCGGCGATCATCTGCCCGATCTGCATGTTCTGCTGCGTCACCTCAAGCCGGTAGGCAACGCCGGCGAACGCGCCGGCCAGTTCCGCCGCGACCAGGGTATAGAACGAAACGCTGATCGCAGTCCGCAGACCCATGAAAATGTAAGGCAGCGCTCCTGGAAGCATCACCTCGAACAGCATCATGCGCCGCGAAGCGCCGAGGCAACGCGCGGCCCGGATCAGGGTTTCGTTGACCCGCTGAACGCCCAGATGCACCGACAGCCACACTGTGAAGAAGACTCCCCAAAATACAAGGAACCACTTCCCCAGTTCGGTCAGCCCGAACCAGACGATGACGATGGGAACGAAAGCGATAGGCGGAATCGGGCGCAGCATCTGAAAAACCGGCGAAAAGAACGCTGCGGCGACCCTGTTTCCCCCCGTCAACACACCGACCAGGATGGCAATGACCGCGCCTGCAAAGTACCCGACCAGCACCCGGGACACACTCCAGCCGACATCGGTAAGCAAGGTTCCGGACGCCGCATATTCATACATGGAAACCGCCACGACACTGGGCGGCGGGAACAGCACGGCGTTGACGGCGCCGGCGCGCACCACAACTTCCCAAATGACAAGAATGAGCGGCAGCGAGCCCCACCGCGCCACCGTTTCCCAGAGGGTTGCATCGGTTTTCATGGGTCTGGCCTTTAGTTGAAGCTGATCTTCACGCGGTCAGGCGCCACCGTCTTGAGCGGGTCAGGGTAGATCACTTTGGAGAAGTCCGGCATCACGGCGCCGCTCGGGGCATTGCCCGATTCGAGCCGCCATGCGGCATGCGACTTCAGGACGTCCAGAGTCATGGCGTCCAGCGAAACCCCGAAAATGTAGTCATCCCAGATCGGCGCGAGGTCTTCGCGTTTCATGCTCACGGTCGCGGCGACGGTTGTGATCGCCTCTTCACGATTGGCTTTCATCCAGCTTTCGGCCTCCAGCATGGCCCTTAGGAACTTGTTCACCGCATCACGATTGGCCTGCAGATACGCTTGCGTGGTCACGATGTTGAAAGTTTCGGCGTACACGCCCTTGGTATCGAGCTGCTTTACTTTCGGGCCGAGCGCTTTCTTGGCGTTGGCGACGTGCGGCTCCCACGTGTTCATAAGGTCGATGCCATTGGCCGACATGCCTGCCGTCATGTCCTGTGCGCGCAGGTTGACCAGCGTGACGTCGTTCTTCGTCAACTTGGCACGCTTGAGCAGGGCCATCGTATACACCTCGCTGCCCGTGCCCACCGTGTAGCCAATGCGTTTTCCCTTAATGTCGGAAAGGCTGTTGATTCCGCTGCCGGCGTTCGCCAGGCTCTTGAGGTCCGAGTACTCCATGCGCGCCAGAAAGGCGATTGGCTGCTTCGCCATGGCTGCGGCGGTGACCGGGGCCTCGGCGGTGGTGGCAATGTCCGCGCCGCCGCCCAGGGCCGTTTCCAGCGCCTGCTTGCCCGAGTTGAAATTGATGACGCTGACATCCAGCCCGGCCTTCTCGAACAGGCCTTTGTGCTTCGCCACGATGACCACGCCCGAAATCGGCGACAGGTTTTGGGCGAGCTTCAATTTGATGAGATCCGCAGCGGCAGCGTCGAATGAGATGAATGCAGCGCACGCGGCAACTGCAAAAACAACCGATGAGACAGTTTTTGGCGGGGTATTGCGGGTAAACATGAGATTTCCTTTCGGGTTGCGGGTCTTGAGGGTCGTGAGTTAAATTGAAGTTCGCGGGCCTTCCGGTCCCAGGTCGGCAGACAGTCCCTCCATGGCGCCGGTACTGATCTCGGTGCCCATCGCCTTGATGCTTTCCTCGCGGATCAGCCGCTGCAGTTCCTGGCGAATATCCAGAAATTGCTTGGACGTGGTGGTCGCGGCAGAACGCGGGCGTAACAGCGGAATCTGCAACTCCGCCTTGATCCGTCCGGGTCTCGCAGTCATCACATACACCCTGTCGGAGAGGAATATCGCCTCTTCGATATCGTGTGTGATGAAAAGGACGGAAATTTTCTGCCGCTGCCACATGTTGGTCAGAATCTCCTGCATCACCACGCGTGTCTGGGCGTCCAGGGCGCCAAAAGGCTCATCCATAAGCAACACCTGCGGGCTTGTCACAAGCGCTCGCACAATGCCGACGCGTTGCTTCATGCCGCCCGATAGCTGGTCAGGAAAATGATTCTCGAAGGCCAGCAAGCCTGTCAGGCCAAGGTAGGTTCGTGCAACTGTCTCGCGCTTGGAACGCGACATCCCCTGGGCCTTGAGTCCGAATTCCACGTTCTTGCGGACAGTCATCCAGGGAAACAGCGAGTACTGCTGGAAAACCACGCCTCGATCGACGCCCGGCTGCCGTATATCTTTTCCATCGACCTGGACCTGCCCAGCCGACGGTGGGGTAAATCCTGCGATCACATTCAGCACCGTGGATTTACCGCAACCGGATGGGCCAATGATGGAGACGAATTCCCCCGGTCTTACCTCCAGCGTGACGCCATCGACAGCAATTGTCCTATTTGTAGACGTACCGAATTCAACCTTCAGCGCGTCCACACGCACACGCCCCTTGCCAGCGGCCGGCAGAGGTTCGTGTTCGGGAGACATCGATATGCCCTGTCCAATTTGCCGGGGATAGGTCGCAAGGTCGCCCATATTGTTTTCCTGCGGTTGGTTATCACTTGTTATGTCGAGTCAAAGGAGAGCAAGATGCATGCCACTGCGCAACGGCTGATAGATGCCCTGTGTAAGAAGGACTCAGGCTTTTTCGAGGCGCAGTTTTCCGGCTCGCTCAGGCTTAGCAGCGACACGAAGCCGCCTTACACAGGGCTTTATTAATTGCCGGGTCGCTGAGTGCAAAACCAGTTCTGCATCAGCCAACTCCGGAGGCTTTCGCGCCACATCGACTCGATGCACCATTGACGCGCGCTTTTGCACCATCCTGCGCAAAGAAAAATAGTTTCAGCGACCTGTCAGTGCATCCAAGCCACTTATTGATAGTTTGCCAGTCGAAATACCATCAAAAATCCTGGCACGTCACTTGCTTAAATTAACACGATATGACATGTTACGTTGAGCACGTTCCGAACCATGCAGTCGAGGCGCTCGGCAAATGCGGCGTCCCTATTCTTTTCACTGAACGATCAACTCACGCGGCGACAGGTGAGGGTCTCGATATCGAGATCGCTGGAGACATTTTTCTTCTGCTGCGCTTCGCATCCGGCGAATTGCAATCCAACCCTCGAATCCATCTTGAAAGGTATTCAGCTGTGAAACATCAACGCTTTGCCACCAAAGGAATTCTTACCGCCGCTTGGCTGATTGCGGGAGCGATCAGCCTCATGTCCGGCAATGCAAAAGCCGAGACGGTGATCGACATCGGAATCGGCACCCAGAACACAACCACCAACACGATCACCGGCGGCGTGGCGCTCAAGGAGCTTGGCTGGTTTGAAAAGAACCTGCCACGCAGCGGAAAATACAAAGACGTCAAGTACAACCTGAGCTGGCAGAATTCGACGTCCGGGCCGCCGATCACCAACGGCATGATGGCCAACAACATCCAGATAGGGATGATGGGCGACTACCCGCTGCTCGTCAACGGTGCGACCGGTCAGGCGACCAAGAACGAAACCCAATTGATCGCCGTCATTGCCTATAACGCCTATGGCGGCGGCAACGGGATCGTGGTTCCGAAGGATTCTCCTTATTACGAGCTGGCCGATCTGAAGGGAAAACAGGTCTCGGTGCCATTTGGTTCCGCCGCGCACGGGATGATGCTGCAAGCACTCCAAAGCCGCGGCTTGCCCAATGATTTCTGGAACCTGATTTCCCAGTCGCCCGAAATCGGCAGCACCAATTTGCAGGAAAAGCGGATCGATGCGCATGGCGACTTCGTGCCTTTCGCGGAGTTGCTGCCTTTTCGCGGCATCGCGCGAAAAATTTATGACGGCGCCGAAAGCAAGCAGCCCACTTTCCACGGCGTCGTCATCCGTAAGGATTTTGGCGAGAAATATCCGGAGATCGTTGTCGCATATATCAAATCATTGATGGAAGCGAACGAGTGGGTTAGAAAAAATCCAAAGGTCGCCGCCGAGAAAATCGAGGAGTGGACCAAAATCAACAAAGAAGTCGCCTACATGTTTCTTGGGCCAGCAGGCATTCATACGCTTGACCCGACGCTCAAGCCGCGCTGGATCGAGGCGTTGAAAACCGACTACGGGGTGTTGCAAAAGCTTAACCTGATCAAGCCGCTCGACATGCAAGCATGGGTGAACGACAGCTATGTACGCCAGGCCTTTAACGACTTGAAGCTCGACTACGCGGCGCAAACCGCAAACCTCTCGGGTTACGCCGTCGTCGGAAACGATCCGGTCTGCAAGACGCCGATTAGTAAACAGGCGAATGTCGGCCAGATCTGGGTCCAGGGAGGCGAGATCGTGTCGTTCAGCTCGCCTGCCTGCGCCTTTATGGCGGTAAAAAAATACCATGCCGACAGCAAGAAGCTCAATGCCGTCTATGTCATGGACCAGGCGCTCGGCATCAAGGTTTTTGCGGACGCGGCCTTCTACGCAATCGGTGGAAAAGACCCCGCCAAGCCGGAAGTCACGCCATTTTTACTCAAGCGCGACGCGGAACAATATGCCCAAAAATCCGGCGGCAAACTAGCGACTTACGCCGAAGCCCTGGCGGCAATTCCAAACACCGCGCGCTGATCGCGACAAAAACGGAGCTTGACATGAGAGCACCATTGGAAAATTCGCTTACCGCTTTCGGAATGGCCACAAAGGATATCCCGACTGTGTCGGAAGCGGGCGCGTCACCGGAGGTGCCAGGCGCCGTCACGACAGCTTCCACCCCGACCAGGAGAATGGTTTCAGGCAGGACGCTTTTGCGCTGGCTGAACAGCCACGGTATTTCCATTTTGCTGGCGATCATCTCCATAGGCGCCCTGTTTGCCATCTGGTATATCGGAACGAAATACAGGCTGGAGTTCTATATCCGCTTTAAGAACGTTCCGACGCCTCAGGAAGTATTTCAGCAGGCGGTGGAGGTAGGACTTTCGACGAAGTTTTTCGTGAACGTGCTCTATAGCATCCGGCGCATTCTTTCCGGCTTTGCCATTGCAATCCTGTTGGGCGTCTCGCTGGGCCTGATGATCGGCAGATACGACAGGATGCGCCAATTGTTCATGCCGGCGATCGAGGTGCTGCGGCCGATACCGGCCATTGCATGGGTGCCGATGTCGATCATGTTGTGGCCCAACAACGAGGCCAGCATCATCTACATCACGTTTATTGGCGCTTTTTTCCCGATCCTGCTGAACACGGTGCATGGCGTGCAAAGCATGGACAGTGTGCTGCTTCGGGCCGGACGCTGTCTAGGCGCGAATGAGCCGCAGCTCTTTTGGCACGTCATTTTACCCGGGGTGATGCCCAGCGTGTTCACCGGCCTGGCGGTCGGCATGGGTGTGGCCTGGGTTTCGCTCATCGCCGCCGAAATGATCTCCGGCCAGTTCGGCGTGGGCTACTTCACCTGGGAGGCGTATTCCCTGGTGAACTACCCGGCGATCGTGCTCGGCATGATCACGATCGGTATTTTGGGACTGATCTGCAGCGGCGCCATTCGACTTGTCGGCCACATTACGATGCCTTGGCATGTCTTCGCTGGAGGCAAGAAATGATAGGCGTGATCGATAAAGGCCTTGTCGAATGCCGCGACATCGGCATCGTTTTCGGCGCCGGACCATCGCAGGTGGAAGCGGTCAAAAACGTATCGCTCAATGTCCAGCCGGGCGAGTTCGTCTCGCTGATAGGACCTTCGGGCTGCGGCAAGTCCTCGATGCTGAGCATTGTCGCTGGCTTCTCGAAGCCGACCACCGGCATCGCGACCCTGGACGGTGCCGCAATCAAAAAACCAGGGTCCGAGCGCGGCGTGGTGTTTCAGCAGTACTCGCTGTTTCCGTGGCTAACGGTGCGAAAGAATGTCGAGTTCGGCTTGCGGATGGCTGGCGTCGCGGCCAGCAAACGGCTGACCAGCGCCCGCACGCTGCTCGGACTGGCAGGGCTGCTGCAGTTCGAGAACCATTATCCGGACCAGCTTTCCGGCGGCATGAAGCAGCGAATCGGCATCGTCCGCGCCCTGGCCACCAGCCCGCAGGTCCTGCTCATGGACGAGCCGTTCGGCGCGCTCGACACGCAGACCCGCGTGGTGATGCAGGAAATCCTGACCAATATGTGGCAGAAATTCCGCATCTCGGTTTTCTTCATTACGCATGACATCGAGGAGTCGGTTTTTCTGTCCGACCGGATCTATGTCATGACTTCAAGGCCAGGGCGGATCAAAGCGGTGATCAAGGTTCCGCTGCCCCGGCCGCGTACCGCGGAGATGACGCGGACGACAGAGTTCATAAATCTTGTCCAGGAACTCAAGGGCTTGATTCGTGAGGAGTCCCTGGCCGCCATGGGCTCGGAATTGACATCCGGCGGCTTGGCCGGATTCAGCATGGAGGTGGGGCCGGACGGCGTCGACAGGCTACTTTAACCGGCTGTCGTTGCACGATGCCTGCGCTCCATGAACCGCGCGAGATGTCTCGCTTGTTATTGATAAATAAGGAACTTTTTTAAATGTCAAAGAAACCCAATATCGTTTTCTTCCATGTCGACAATCTAGGCATGGGCGAACTCGGGTGCTACGGCGGCGGCAGGCTGCGCGGCGCCGACACGAAGCGGATCGACGCCTTTTCAAAGGAAGGCGCGAAGCTGACCCACTACGTCGTCGAACCACAATGCACGCCGACGCGTTCGGCGCTGATGACCGGCCGGTTCCCGATCCGCTCCGGCAACCACACGATCGCGCTGGGCGGCAACGGGGGCGGCCTGGTGACCTGGGAAAAAAGCGTCGCCGAGATTCTCGAAACCGGCGGCTACAAGTCTTCTTGCCTAGGCAAGTGGCACATCGGCGCGGAAGCGGGACGGTTCCCCACCGACCACGGCTTCGACGAGTGGTATGGCCCCTTGCGCACCTACGACGAATGCATGTGGCTGGAAGATCCACACTATGTACCCGAGCGTGACGGTTTTTCTCACATGCACGAGGGCTTCAAAGGCAAGGGCACCAAGCCGTTGCTCGACGAGCAGCTCACCATGGCCACGAAGAAGACCTGTGACCTGGAATATCAGCGGCGTGGCCTTGACTTTATGCAGCGCTGCGTGAAGGAAGACAGCCCTTTTTTCCTGTACTTCAACCACTCGCTGATGCACTTTCCAATGTCGCCGCGCGACGAGTTCGTCGGCAAAAGCACCAACGGCGACTGGGGCGACTGCCTGCTCATGCTCGACCACGACTTCGGCGTATTGCTCGATGAGCTCGACCGCCTGGGCATCGCCGATAACACCATCGTTATCCTCTGCGGCGACAACGGCGCTGAGGATCATCTCGCGGGTCGCGGCACCGGCGGCTTTTTCGACGGCTCTTACTTCAGCTCGGCCGAGGGCGGCATACGCACTCCGCTGCTGGCCCGTTGGCCCGGACACATCCCGGCCGGTACCGAAAGCAACGAAATGGTCCATGTGGCCGACATGTTCACCACGCTACTGGGCTTTGCTGGGCTGAAAGCGCCGACCGACCGCATCATCGACGGCGTGGACCAGGGCGACTTCTTTCTGGGGAAGCAGACCACCTCCAACCGCGAGTCCTGCATGGTCTGGCTAAAGGACGAGCTGCACGCGGTCAAATGGAAGGACTTCAAGATCAATTTCAAGCGTCAGCAGCACTTTCACGACCCGGAACTGCCGCTCGGTTTCGCGCGCATCACGCACCTTCAGGAAGACCCGAAGGAACGTGAAGCCGTCAATCAGCGCTATGTGCGCTGGTGGGTCATGCAGCACGCGCACCGCGTGGTGCGCGAGTTTGAAGACAGCGTGAAGCGCGAAGAGCTCGTGCCGCCGGGCGCGCCGCTCGACTTCGTGCCAAAGCAAACCGCCGCGGCTTGAGTTACCGTGTCTTCACAAGCTGCCTCGGCGCAAGCCCTGGGTCTTAAAGACCCGGTCGCGGCTTGTCCCCGGTGCGATTCCTCTAAGCGGACGCCGGCAGTTGGCGCGCCTGGCGCGCGCGCCATGAAGGCAGTGCCGGGTGGAAGCTTTCGGATGGGTTCGGAAAGCTTTTACCGCGAGGAGCGCCCGACGCGTCAGGTCTCGGTCGATGCCTTCCAGATCGACCAAGCCCCGGTAACCAACGACGCGTTCGGGCGCTTCATCGAGGCGACGGGCTATGTGACGATGGCCGAGCGGCAGCCCGACCCAGCGTTGTATCCGGATGCGGACCCCGCGCTGTTGGTTCCTGCCTCGCTCGTTTTCGTCAAGCCCGCTGGGCCCGTCGGCCTGCAGGACTTCCGTGCGTGGTGGACTTATGTTCCCGGCGCGGACTGGAAGCATCCGGAAGGACCCGGCAGCTCACTGCTGGGCCGCTTTGATCACCCGGTGGTGCATGTGACTTTTGACGATGCGAAGGCTTATGCGTCGTGGGCCGGCAAATCGCTGCCGACCGAAGCCGAATGGGAGTTTGCCGCGCGCGGCGGCCTCGACGGCGCCACCTATCCATGGGGCAACGAGTTCGCGCCAGGGGGACGGCCCATGGCCAATACGTGGCAGGGCTTGTTTCCGTGGCAGAACTTGCGCGAAGACGGCTTTGAAGGCACGTCGCCGGTGGGTGCGTTTCCCGCCAATGGCTACGGCCTGCACGACGTGGTCGGCAATGTCTGGGAATGGACCACTACCTTGTTCGACAATTCGGGCAAGACCGCCGGCGAGGCGTGCTGCACGCCGAACAAAAGCCTTGGCAGGCAGGCGCGCCTTGCCGTCAAGGGGGGCTCACATCTGTGCGCGCCGAACTACTGTCTTCGCTATCGCCCCGCGGCGCGCCAAGGTCAGAGCATCGACACATCGACCAGCCACATCGGCTTTCGTTGCGTTCTGCGCAAGTCGGAAATTCTATGTCCGCAGCCTTTATGAATGCCAGCGGCCGGGCACCGCGCGAGCCCGGCTTCGCCGACGCCGTGCCCGTTGGCGCCGTGCTGCGCTCGCCGAGCCTGCTGCTTCGCGAATGCCTCGCCGGCGTCATCACGTCGCTCGCGCTGATTCCAGAAGTCATCTCCTTTTCGGTGATTGCCGGCGTTGACCCGAAGGTCAGCCTGATCGCCTCGATCGTGCTGTGTCTCACTATGTCGGTGCTAGGCGGCCGGCCGGCGATGGTGACGGCCGCGGCCGGCTCCGTCGCGCTGGTGATCGGCCCAATGGTGAAGGCACACGGCGTCGAATATGTCTTGCCGGCCGTCTTGCTGGCGGGCCTTGTGCAGATTGCCTTCGGTGCCCTTGGCATGGCGAGGGTGATGCGCTATGTTCCGCGCTCGGTGATGATCGGCTTCGTCAACGCGCTGGGCATCCTGATCTTCTTTGCGCAGGTGCCCCATGTCGTGGACAAACCGTGGATCGTGTACCTGCTGTTCGTCCTGACCGTGGCCATCGTCCAGTTCTTTCCGCGCCTGACGAAGGCAGTGCCGTCGCCGCTGGTCGCCATCGTGGCCGTGACCGCCATCGCCATGGCGGCGGGTTTGACCGTGCCTAACGTAGCGGGCCAAGGCTCGATGGCGCCAGGCTTGCCGGGACTGACGGCGCTGCTGGTGCCGCTCGATCTGAAGACGGTTGGCATCGTCTGGCCGACAGCGCTCAGCGTCGCGTTCGTCGGCCTGCTCGAGTCGCTGCTGACCGCAAAGCTGGTCGATGAAATCACCGACACGCGGTCGAGCAAGGGGCGCGAGTCTTGGGCTCTCGGCGCCGCCAACATTCTTGCGGGCGGCTATGGCGGCATCGCGGGCTGCGCCATGATCGGCCAGACGGTAGTCAACGTGCGGATCGGCGGTGCGCGCAGCCGCGTCTCGACTGTCGCCGCCGCGCTAGCGTTGCTGTTGCTGGTCACGAGCCTTGGCGCCGTGATGGCGCAGATCCCGATGGTGGCGCTCGCGGCGGTCATGATGATCGTCGCACTCAAAACGGTCAATTGGCACAGCTTGCGGCCCGCCACGCTCAAGCGCATGCCGATACCCGAGACTCTGGTGATGATGGTCACCGTAGTTGTCACGGTCTGGACCGGCAACCTGGCAATCGGCGTGGCTACCGGCGTCATGCTGGCGATGGCGCTTTTTGCGCGCCGAGTGGCGCATGTTATCTATGCCTTGCGCACGGTGAGCAATGACGGCAAAGAAGTGGTTTACACGGTCTACGGACCGTTGTTTTTCGCCAGCAGCAACGACTTGGTCGAACGCTTTTCCTACGCGCAGGACCCGCCGGCGGTTACCGTCGACATGACGCATTCGCAAGTCTGGGACGCGTCGAGTGTGGCGGCGCTCGATTCGATACAGGCCAAATACCTTCAGCATGGCATCGCGGTCAAAATCACAGGACTCGACCAGCGAAGCGGCGACTTTCATCGGCGCCTGACAGGACACCTTCAATGAGCGAGACGCGTTTCGGCTGACGTCAAAAATTTTCAGGCCTGGCTGTCAAAGCAGTTCGGGTGACTGCACCGTGACCACGACGGTGCTTGTCTGGCCGTCGCGCTCACGCGATCTGAGCCACCAGATCGCACCTTTTTTGACAGCGCAGTCGCTTTCCCGAAAGCCCAGCAGTTGCGCGATGGTCTGCCCCAGCATCGGTTGATGCCCGACCACCAGCACCGACGACTTGGCCGATGGCCATTGCGCCAGTTCGAGCAGCTGCGCCGGTATCGCGACCGGCGCGAGCTCGGCGCGGAGCTTGAACTTGCGGCCCAGCGCCAGGGCGGTCTGCTCGCAGCGGCGCGCCGGGCTCACCAGGATCTGCGTACTGCCGGGCAGCTGCCGGTCCAGCCACGCAGCCATGCGGGCGGCCTGCTTTTCGCCGCGCGGCGTCAGCTTGCGTTCAAGATCGATGCCCATGCGCGAAACGCCTTCGGGCGCTTCTTGCGCCTCTGCGTGACGCCACAAAATCAAATCCATCGCTTCTTACCTTTCGCTATTTTTGACAGCCGAATAGCGTGCCATCAGCGCTGCTTGGGCGCTCTGGCGCCGCGCCGGGTCGGCCGGGCGGGCGCGGGCGTAAACGCCATCGGGCCGCATGTCCCAGGCGTCGCTGCCGTCGTGCAGATACGCCACCAGGCATTCGTCGATGATGCGCTGGCGGATGGCCGGGTCAGTCACCGGCCAAGCCAGCTCGATGCGGCGCAGCATGTTGCGGTTCATCCAGTCGGCGCTTGACAGGTAAAGTGTTTCTTCCGCGCCGCAGCGGAAATAAAACACCCGCGAATGTTCCAGGAAGCGGCCGATGATCGAGCGCACGCGGATGTTGTCTGTCAACCCTGGCAGCCGCGCCGGCAGCATGCAGGCGCCGCGAACGATCAGGTCGATCTTCACGCCGCACCGCCCGGCCCGGATAAGCGAGCGCATGAGGTCTTCATCGGTCAGGGCGTTGGTCTTGACGACGATGCGCGCGTCCTTGCCGTTCGTGGCGGCCTCGGCCAGCGACTCGATTTTCTCCAGCAGCCTGCGCTGTAGCTGAAATGGCGCCAGCAGCAAGCGGCGCAGTTTTGGCAGGCGGCTGTGGCTGGCCAGGTGCACGAACACATGGTCTATGTCGGCGGTCAGCAGCGGGTCGGCGGTGAGGTAGCTCACGTCGGTGTAGAGGCGCGCCGTCGCTGGGTTGTAGTTGCCGGTGGACAGGTGGCCGTAGCGCGCCAGTCGCCTGCCCTCGCGCCGTGTCACCAGCAGCATCTTGGCGTGGGTTTTGAGGCCCATCACGCCGTACACGACCTGCGCGCCGATCGATTCGAGCATTTCGGCCCAGTTGATGTTTGCTTCTTCGTCGAACCTGGCCTTCAGTTCGACCACGACCATGACTTCCTTGCCGCGCCGCACCGCCTCGCGCAGCAGCCGCATCAGCTCCGAATCGCTTCCGGTGCGATAGATCGTTTGCTTGATCGCCAGCACCTGCGGGTCGTTGACCGCCTCGCGCAGGAACGCTAGCACGCCGTCAAAACTCTCGAACGGCTGGTGGATGCAGACATCGCCTTGCTTGAGCCGCTCGAAAAAAGATTCGCCCGGATGCAGCTGCCTGGGGTAGCAGGCCTTGTAGCGCGGGAAAAGCAGCTTCGGGTCGTTGACCAGATCGACCAGCTGGCTCAAGCGCACCAGGTTGACCGGACCTTGCACCCGGTACAGCGCTTGCGGCGGCAAGTCGAACTGCTTGAGCAGAAAAGCCGCTAGGAACTCCGAGCAGCCCGCCGACATCTCCAGCCGCACCGCCCGCCCATAGTGGCGCTGCTCGAGCCCGAGGCGCAAGGCGGTTCGCAGGTTTTTCACGTCGTCCTCATCGACTTCCAAGTCGGAATGGCGCGTCACCCGAAATTGCGAAAACTCGCCGACCTTTCGGCCGGCGAACAACTCCGCCAGATGCGCTCTGATGACGCTCGACAGCGACAGGAACAGTTTTTCGCCCTTTTGGCCACCCTGGCTTGGCATGTGAATCAACCGCGGCAACACGCGCGGCACCTTGACGATCGCAATTTCGTTCTCGCGGCCGAAGGCGTCGCGCCCGCCGAGGCGGACGATGAAATTGAGCGATTTGTTGGCGACCTGCGGAAACGGGTGCGACGGGTCCAGCCCGACCGGTATCAACAGCGGGCGCACCGCCCGCTCGAAATACGCCTTGACCCAGCGGCGCTGCACCGGATTGCGCTCGCCGTGCGAGACGATGCGGATGCCGTGCTTTGCAAAAGCCGGCAACAGCTCGTCGTTGTAAAGCGCGTACTGCCGGGCCACCATGTCGTGCGCGGCCGCCGAGAGTTCCTCAAACGATTGGGCAGTGCAGGCGCCCTTTTGCTCACTGCCCAGCGCGGCAGTCAGGTGCGACACGGCGCGGACTTCGAAAAACTCGTCCAGGTTGGATGAGACAATGCATAGAAATCGCAAGCGTTCGAGCAAGGGCACGTCGGCGCGCCGCGCCCAGTCAAGCACCCGCTCGTTGAACGCAAGAATGCTGTGGTCGCGGTCAAGAAACTTGATGGGCACAATGGCGGCGGTCAACGTTTCGGTCGTGGTGAATGTCGGCAAGGCGGATCTTTATCATTAAAACAAATGGGTTCAATTGTTTAACCCTTTGATGACAAAGGCGTGACAGGCGCTACGTTGATGGTGCGCTTGCGTGGCTGGAAGCGCAAGCTTTCTTGTTCTGGTCGGGAGATTCAACCCGGATAAAGAGGAGGACGCGGGGAGTAAAGAGCGCGCGGAAGACAGCAAAAAGTTATTTTTAATTTCAATGCCTGTTCTTCCTCCGCGTCCTCTGCGTATACCAAGTTTTCCGCGTTAAAAAATTGTTTGGGGCTACGCTGAACAAGCCGTCGAATTTGAAGGCCTGATCGTAGTGTTGCACGATGCGAGATCGACCAGGCGAATCCCATCGATTTCAACGTCAACTAGCCGACCCAGCGCTAG
>CAXSGT010000069.1:0-15198 GCA_964236835.1 uncultured Polaromonas sp. | reverse complement strand
GCACGCCGCCGGCGGTCGTCAAGCGGCTGCACGACGCCTTCAAGCAGGCGATGGAGCAGGACAGCTACAAGTCGGTGCTTGGCAAGTACGACATGGTGCCGATGTATATGGGCAGCGCGGCGTATGGCAGGTTCGCCCAGGAAACGTTTTCGCGCGAAAAGGCGCTGGTGGAAAAGCTCGGGCTGGCGAAAGCGTCGTGATGGCTTTAGCTATGAATTAAATAGCTAACTATATAGAACTGACAAGCGCAAAAGCCTATTTTTATAGCTAAAAATTCATACACGCAGCGCTGGCAGTTCCGCAATCAGCAATATGCGCCACCAGCGCCGGGGAGCTGGCGTGTACAGCGGGCAATCCCATTTCCCGCCACCCGGCCATTGCGCAGCTCGCCAAGCCGCGACTTTGTTGCGCCGAACACCAGCAACGCCAATAAATCACAGCGGAATCGGCACGAGACTGGGGCAAGGCTTTTTGGCTCTTTTACCGGCCGGCGGCCCCCGTCACATAGCGCGCCAGCAACTTCACCTGGTCTTCGCTCAGCACGGTGTTGGCCGGCATCTGGCCGATGCCGTTGCGAACCGCTTTTTCGACACGCGCCGCGTCGGGCTTGAGCTCGTCGAGCGACGGCCCGACCGCGCCTTCGGCGCCGGCGTGTTTCAGGGTGTGGCAGACGGCGCAGGCCGGCGTCGCCGTCCGGGTAAAGAGCAGCTTGCCCTCCCGCAGCATGTCCTGCGCCGCAACCCCGCTGCAAACCGACACGGCAACCCAGGCGGCACCAAGGTGCGAAAGTCGCCGGGTGTTCCAAGCCGTCACTTCAAACCACCGTCACCTGAATGGCATGGTCGCGCCAGCTGCTGTTCGAGTAGCCGCCGGTGTTTTCCGTGCGTCCTTCCGCCTGAACCCGGCCCTGCGCGTCCGTTACCCGGCACGCCAGCGTGTGCGTGCCCGGCGCGAGGGAAATCGGAAAGACGAACTGCCGCCAGGCGTATTTGCCCAGATCGGGGCCGACCAGCCGCGCCGGCTTCCAGATGCGGCCTTCATCGGCCGACACCTCGATCAGCCGGACCGCCTGCGTGCCGCCGAAACCGACGCCCTTGACCTGCACCAGGCCCGCCGCGACCGGCCCGGAGTCGGGCGCGGGTGAATTGATCCACGACTTGCCCGGCATCTCCCAGACCGAAGGCTGGCTCGGGTCGCCCTTTTGGCCCGGCGGCGACATGCGGTAGCCGGTCTTTTGGATCGCGGCGTCGCTTTGTTCGCCGGTGAAGGCCAGGCGCTTGATGTACTTGACATTGTTCACGCCGTTGTAGCCCGGCACGACCAGCCGCAGCGGGCCGCCGTGCGCCAGCGAAATCGGCACGCCGTTCATCTCCCATGCGAGCAACGCATCGGCCATGGCGGCCAGCGGCACCGAACGCTCGACCACCACGCTTTTCGGGTCGATGCCGTCTGGCAGCTTTTCGCCGCCGGTTCCGGTCAGGTAGATCATTCCGTCGGCAACGCCGCCGAGCGCCTCGACCAGCATGCGCACCGGCACGCCGCTCCAGACCACGCAGGCGGCGGCGCCGACCTGCCAGGGCGTTCCACTCGGCTTGGAAGGAAACAGGCCGCGGCCGTTGCCCGAGCATTGCAGCACCGTCGCGGTCGTCTCCAGCCCCATCGACTTCAGCGCCTTGACGCTCAGCGTGCGCGGCTGGCGCACGCCCTCGACGCTCACTTCCCACGCGTCGCGGTCGGCGACAATCTGTTCGCCCGGCGGCGGCAGGTTGTTGCGGATGTAAACCTGCTCGTTCGGCGTGATGACGCTGGTGCCGAAAGCCGAACGGCGCGTCTCCAGCGTGTTGCCGGTATGGACGATCATTGCGCTGGGGTCTTTCCAGGCCACATAGGCTGGCAGCGGTTTCGGCCCTGGCGCCGCGGCTGGAGTCGTCTGCGCGCCTGCGCTGGTGCTCCACGCGCCCAGTCCGCCCGCTGCAAGCGCACCGGCCGTATGGGTTAGCAAGCGTCTGCGCGGCAAATTTTCAATTTGTTCAATGTTCATCAATGCTCCATAAAAAGCCGATATCCGGCCACTCATCCATCTTGCGCCGCCGCGAAAGCGGCGGGCGCTGACCAGCCCTAGTTTTTAACCACTGGCAAGCCAAGCGCTTCCCACTCGGGCAAGCCGCCGCGCAGCCAGTACACCTGCTTGAAGTCCTGGCCCAGCGCGGCTTTCGACGCCTTGTAGGATTTCCAGCATTCGGCACCGTTGCAGGCGAAAATGGCAGGTTTCTTTTTATCGAGCTTGTCCAGCGCGGCGAAGCTGTCGGCATTGCTGTCGAAGCTGATGTCTTTGGTGCTCACCTCGGTGTAGGGAATCAGCACCGCGCCGGGAATATGCTTGGCGGCGTACTCTTTTTCCGACCGGACGTCGGCCATCTGCGCGCCTTTCTTGATCAATTCGGCGGCTTCAGCGGCCGACACACGGGTCACGCCCGGAAGCTGCACCGGCGTGAAATTGCCCAGGCCGCCAAGATATTTGTAATTCGACGCGGCGGCTTCGCTGACGGCGGTCAGCCGGCCCAGCCCCGCCCTGCCAGCCTGCCCGCTGACCGCCCATTTCGCCAGCCGATCACGCTCGGCGTCAGGCATGGTCTTTTTCACGAGCAGCGTCAGTCCGGCAGGAACGGGCTTCGATTCGATCAGCAACACCAGGGGCTTGCCCTGCGACTTGCTCCAGTCCTGGTATTGCGATTTTGAAATCACGGTAGCGTCCGCCACGCCCAGGCTGACGGCTATCAAGCCCGCGCCGGACGTGTTGCGGTATTGCACATCGCCAAAATCTTTCAGCGACAGGCCTGACTCATTGAGCAGCCCCTTCGCCATATACGACTGGATCGAATCCTGCTGGCCCAGATAAATTCGTCCGCCCTTGAGCTGCTTGACGGTCGAAACCCCCGTTTTGGCGACTAGAACGAAGCTCTCGAGCTTGTCGGCGGCTGCAACGGGCATATAGCCGTGCGAAACCGCCGATGCGGCCACATGGCCTGGAACGATATAAATGTCGTATTCGCCGGTCCGCGTCGAGCGCAGCACATCGGCAAAATTGGAATTGCGTTCAACGCGGATGGTCTGGCCCGTGGCCTTGCCGAGGCTGGCCGTCAGATCGCTGTAAACGCCGTAAGCCAGCGTTTTTTGCGCTGACGCATCGACTGCGACCAGCGCCGACATATCTGCCGAAGCCGGTACGGCAAGCGTGGCGAGAAGAAGAGCAAGCGCAATGCCGCTCACGTGAGCGCATGAATTTTTACAAGTCATATTAGGCCTTTATTTTCAGATGTTACCTATTATTACTTTAACATCATCTCTTGTTTTAATTTGCTATTTTTGTATCCAACACGCAACATTGGCATCAAATTATCTCGACGATGAATGCCTCTAGCCATACAGGCAGCTGAGCACAATAGCGCCGCGCGTTCGGAATCTGCTGCTCGGTGCAGGCCAGCATCGCGTGCCTTTGCCTGCTATTAGTCCACGAGATTTGGGTGGATTTATAGTATAGTTTTGATAGCAAACTATATATGCTGGACGTGCGAAAAATATCTTTTTTATCAAATAAAAGCGCGACAGCGCGGTTTTCGGCAACGCTGGCAGCGACCAGCCAATGCGGTTGTTGCCCGGGTTTAGTACAATGGCGCCTTCCCTGAGGAGCGTTGCAACCCACAGCATGTGGTCCAGGCTCAGGCTTCAGCTTTTTGCAACCACGCTCACCCGCATGTGTCTTATGCCGGGTGAGTGAACACCATCCACCCGATTCAGATCCTGTAGGTAGCTATTTCGCCCGGTCGTCGACTCTTGATTTTGGAGCAGTTTTTTATGAACGCTGTATTGAAACCCGCCGCAACCCCCAACCTTGACGCGGTGATCGCTGACATTTCGCTTGCCGCCTGGGGCCGCAAGGAGCTGAAAATCGCCGAGACCGAAATGCCCGGCCTGATGGCGATCCGGCAGGAGTTCGCCGCCGCCCAGCCGCTCAAGGGCGCGCGCATCGCCGGCTCGCTGCACATGACGATCCAGACCGGTGTGCTGATCGAGACGCTGCGGGCGCTCGGCGCCGACGTGCGCTGGGCGTCATGCAATATTTTCTCGACGCAGGACCATGCCGCCGCCGCCATCGCCGCCGAGGGCACACCGGTGTTCGCCATCAAGGGCGAAACCCTGGCCGATTACTGGGACTACACGCACCGCATCTTCGAATTCGCGGGCGCCAAAGGCACGCCCGAGGAAGGCCCGAACATGATCTTGGACGACGGCGGCGACGCGACGCTGCTGATGCATCTGGGCACTCAGGCTGAAACCGACGCCAGCCTGATTTCCAAACCCGGCAGCGAGGAAGAAACCTGCCTGTTCAACGCCATCAAGGCCAAGCTAGCGCAGGATGCGACCTGGTACAGCCGCCGGCTAAAAAACATCATCGGCGTGACCGAAGAAACCACGACCGGCGTACTGCGCCTCAATGAAATGTCGGCCAGGGGAACACTGGCGTTTCGCGCCATCAACGTCAACGACTCGGTCACCAAGAGCAAGTTCGACAACCTGTATGGCTGCCGCGAGTCGCTAGTCGATGCCATCAAGCGCGCGACCGACGTGATGATCGCCGGCAAGGTCGCGTGCGTCGCTGGCTATGGCGATGTCGGCAAGGGCTCGGCGCAGGCGCTGCGCGCCCTGTCGGCGCAGGTCTGGGTGACCGAAATCGACCCGATCAACGCGCTGCAGGCGGCGATGGAGGGCTACAAGGTCGTGACAATGGACTATGCCGCTGACAAGGCCGACATTTTCGTATCCGCCACCGGCAACAAGAGCGTCATCAGCTACGCCCACATGGCGGCGATGAAAGACCAGGCCATCGTCTGCAACATCGGCCACTTCGACAACGAGATTGATGTGGCGTCGCTGGAAAAATGCACCTGGGAAGAGATCAAGCCGCAAGTCGATCACGTAATCTTTCCCGACGGCAAGCGCATTATCTTGCTCGCCAAGGGCCGGCTGGTGAACCTGGGCTGCGGCACCGGCCACCCGAGTTTCGTGATGTCGTCGAGCTTCGCCAACCAGACGATCGCGCAGATCGAGCTGTTCACCAAGCAGGCCGACTACGACGCCGGCAAGGTCTATGTGCTGCCCAAGCACCTTGATGAAAAAGTGGCGCGGCTGCACCTGAAAAAAGTCGGCGCGATGCTGACCGAGCTGAGCGACGAGCAGGCAGCGTATATCGGCGTGTCCAAGGCTGGGCCTTATAAAGCGAATACGTACCGCTATTGATTGCCGCTTGCAGGAGTCGAAAAACATCCATCGCAAAGGCGCAAAGTTGCAAAATTCGCAAAGGCAGAAAAAGTAGAGTTGGAAAATTGGTGTCTTTAAAACCAAATTCTTCGCGTCCTTTGCCTCTTTGCGCCTTTGCGTTGGAAACTTCGACCCGATTTAAAAACGCCTATGCGCGCTGATCTATTCCTCGTCGAACACGGCCACGCCGCAACTCGCTCGCAGGCTCAGCGCCTGATCGCTTCGGGTGTGCACTGGCGGCGTGTCGATGAGGTCGCCGCCTGGAAGAAAATCACCAAGAACGGCGATGAACTCCCGGGCGACGCCGAGCTTGAGCTGCTCGACACCGCCGAGGCGAAATACATCTCGCGCGGCGGCTTGAAGCTCGAAGGCGCGCTGGCAAGTGCCGGCATCGACGTGACCGGCCTGCGCTGCCTCGACATCGGCCAATCGACCGGCGGCTTCACCGACTGCCTGCTGCAACGCGGCGCGGCGCAGGTCGTCGGCGTCGATGTCGGCCATGGCCAGCTGCACCGCAGCCTGCGGGCCGACGACCGCGTGGTCTGCATCGAAGGCGTGAATGCGCGCTCGTTGACGGCGGGTGGACTGCTTGCGCATTACCGCCGGGCGCTGCATATCAGCGAAGGCGGAGAAGACCTCGAAAACCCCGATGAAGGCGGCTACAGCGGCCAGGACGACGGCGGCTTCGATCCGGTCTTCGACTTTCTCACCGGCGACCTGTCGTTCATTTCGCTGACGCTGGTGCTGCCCGCCGTGGCGCGTCTTTTGAAGGCGGACAGCCATCTCCTGATGCTGGTCAAGCCGCAGTTCGAGCTGCAGCCCGGCCAGATCGGCAAGGGCGGCATCGTTCGCGACGCGGCGCACTTCGATTTCGTTGAAAAACGCCTGCGCGACGCCTGCGCCGGGCTGGGGATGGAGGTGCTGGCCTGGCTGGTGTCGCCGATTGCCGGCGGCGATGGCAACCGCGAGTTTTTCATCCACGCCAGAAAGGGCCAACACGTGCCGGGCGAAGACGAGCCGCTGGCCGCCGCGCCGCGGCGAAAAACGCCCAAACGCGTGCCGCGCGCCGAGATGCGCGCCTCGCGCGAGCCGCACGAAGATTCCGAGGCGGCGCATGCCGGCCAGCACGGACCGGCGCGCGGCAAGCGGCGCGACAAAAAAACCGGCGACAACGCCGCGAGCGAATAAAGATTTTTTACGATGAATATTCCGGTCAGTTTTGAATTTTTTCCGCCCAAGACGGCTGAAGGCGCCGACAAGCTGCGGCTGACGCGCCAGGCGCTGTATGCGCACCGGCCGGAATTCTGTTCGGTGACTTTCGGCGCGGGCGGCTCGACGCAAGAGGGCACCTTCAGCACCGTCAAGGCGATTCTCGATGAAGGCGTTGCGGCGGCGTCGCATTTTTCCTGTGTCGGCGCGACTCGGGCGACGGTACGCGAACAGCTAGGTGTTTTGCGGACGATGGGCGTCAAGCGTCTGGTCGCCTTGCGCGGCGACCTGCCCAGCGGTTACGGCATGGGCGGCGAGTTCCATTACGCCAGCGATTTGGTGGCCTTTATCCGAACGGAAACCGGCGACGCCTTCCATATCGAAGTGGCCGCTTATCCCGAAGTCCATCCGCAGGCGAAATCGGCCGAGGCCGATCTGCAGGCCTTCGCGGCCAAGGTCAGGGCCGGCGCCGATTCGGCGATCACCCAGTATTTTTTCAACGCCGACGCATTTTTCCGCTTCGTTGACGACGCACGGCGGCTGGGCGCCCGAGTGCCGGTGGTGCCCGGCATCATGCCGATCACCACCTCGACCCAACTGATGCGGTT
Organism: uncultured Polaromonas sp.; assembly: GCA_964236835.1. GTDB lineage: Bacteria > Pseudomonadota > Gammaproteobacteria > Burkholderiales > Burkholderiaceae_C > Polaromonas. Next base: position 8,062 of record CAXSGT010000069.1, on the reverse strand, counting down.
TTCCGATGCCTGCGGCGCCGAGATTCCGCGCTGGATCCGCTTGCGCCTGCAGGGTTTTGGCGACGATACCGGGTCGATCAAGAGCTTTGGACTCGATGTGATCACCGACTTGTGCGAGCGGCTCCGCGACGGCGGCGCGCCGGCGATCCATTTTTATACGATGAACCAGGCGGCGGCGGCGAGTGAAATCGTTCGCCGCCTGACGCCGGCTTGATGATGGATGACATTTTGACTCGGCAGGCCAATGTCAGGCGCTGGATCGCCGCCGGTGGCTTGGCATTGCTGGGCGGCTGCGCGACCGTAGCGCCGGCTCCTGAGCCGCAGCAGCAGCAGTCGGTCCAGTCCGAGCTGCCACCGTCGCCTTTGAGTTTGTTGCCTGAACCCGTTATCACAGCGCCTGTGCCGCCTGTGCCGCCTGCGGAGTCCGCGCAGCTTGCCGAACCCGTAGCGCCACCAGATCCTGCGCCGTCACCCAAACCCGTAGCAGTCCCTTTACGGTCCCGCATTGCCGACTTTATCGCCAGGCGACTGCCGAAAAAAGCGGACAGGTCCGCTGTTGCCGCCGCTCCCGTCGCCGAGGCGCCAGCGCCGCCGGAAGCGCCCGTTGATGAAAAATACCGGCTGACGGGCCAGGCCGCCCGCGAGCTCGAGCGCGGCCATGCCTCCTGGTACGGCGCGCAATTCCACGGGCGGCGCACCGCCAGCGGCGAGAACTACGACAAATACGCGCTGACGGCGGCGCACAAGACCCTGCCTTTCGGCACCATCGTTCGGGTGCGCAGCCTGACCTTGGGGCGCGAAGTCGATGTGCGCATCAATGATCGGGGGCCGTATGCCCGCGGCCGCGTGATCGATGTCAGCCAGGCCGCGGCCGAAGCGCTCGGCCTGACGGCGTCGGGCGTTGCCGAGGTGTCGTTGAACATTGCCGATACACTGGACGACGTGATTGTTTTTCCCCAGCCAGCCAAGAAAATTCGCAGGAAGCCGCACTGATCGCCAGCTCAAACTCCTAACGCTGGGTGATGCAGGGGATGAGGCACCCGACCTGTCGTGTTTAGTGTGACAAAGCCGGCTGGTGTCAAAACCGGTATCGAGCGCCAGGGGTTCATCGTCAATAAATCGTTGTCGCTGCCGATGATGGCGTCGGCCTCGCAAAACAGCGCCAATGCCAAAAATTTATTGTCTTTCGGGTCGCGGCAAGCGGGCTGAACGCTTTGCTCATCGAACGCCTGCACGCCGAAAAGGCGGCTATGTTGACGAATCAGGTCTCCCATTTCCCATATTTACTGCTCGTTGTGCCGCCTACATGTAGACGCAGCTCATCAACCCGGCTCCTGAGTTTTTAAAATGTGCAGGCTGATCAGCAAAGTCGGAATGTCAGTATGCACAATGCTCCGCAGCACGTAATCGTCTATGCCGCCGTAGCCGTGAATTAACTGATTCCTGATGGTGATGACCATGTGCCAAAGGAATCTCCACGTGGTCTCGTCGAACAGCTTCGGGCACGTGGGTGGCGGCTTCGCCCACGAGTTCGATGTTGCGCATTGTGGCGTCATAGCGTGAGCTTCGGAATAATTGGATACCAGACCGCATAAATGCCGGTGCAGGGCCGGTGGCGGGCATGGCGGCGGGCGTTATGACGATAGGTATCGTTTTGATAGCTGCTACCGCCCGTCCTGTATGCGAAAAATGTGTTTTTGGTGTGGAAAACAGCGCCGCCACGTTAGCCAAATGCTATAGAGGCTCTACTAGCCCCTAGCAGGCATCAATACTTCAATGACCTGCCGCCCATTTTTTCGGTAAACAAGAAAATCACTGTCCAGCGTGAATACCGTACTTTGGGGATTGAGTTCGGCCAACCGCACGAGGCAGGCATCGGCCAGCGACATGGGCACGTTGCCATAGCGGCGCACCATGGCCAGCAAGGCGCTGTGGTGGTCGGCCACGGCCATGCCGATGGACAGGAAACCTTCGCCAATCATCTCTATCAAGGCCGCGCGAACACCGGGCAGACCGCGCGTGAGGTAACTCGCCTCGGCCAGCACTGCCTCGCAGGTCAGCATGGGCGGAGCAATCTCTTGCAGGGTGCGCACTACCCAGGCATGCGCCGAGTCTGCGCGATTGAGCATCGCAACCAGTGGCCCTGTGTCGACGATCACGCGGCTTTTCATTGACCGAAGCCGGCCAGATGCTCAGGGTTGGTCGCCAGATCGGCAGGGCCTGACGCCATGCCAGTCCAGCGGCTGGCACGCTCGGCACATGAAGCTGTTTGCGGCTCTGCCGCGTCGCCTCGCAAATACGCGGTCAAGGCGGCGCGCATGATGTCGCTCTGGCTGGTCGCGCTGGACCTGGCCCGTTCTGCCAAATCGTAGAACAGGGGATCTGGAAGTTTGAGAGATAAGGCTTTCATGAATAAATTGTATTACGAAATTGGCCTAATGGTATTTCGTTGGCAGTTGTGCCAGCCTGCTGCCGGGGCGATTTTCAGCTGCCATGCTCCAGCGTGAAACCCGCATTGCGGTCCTGCCCGAGCAGCGCGACCATTTGCGGCAGCGCCGCCTGCAGTTCGGCTTTCAGCGTGTGCGGCGGATTGATGATGAACATGCCGCTCGCGGGCAGGCCGGGGCGAACCACTTCGCCCTCGCTATCGGTTGTCAGCTTGCTCGACTTGACCGTCAGCGTCGCATGCAGCCAGCCGCGCCCGCTTCTTGCCGCCAGCGTTTTCAGCTTGCGCGGCAGGTCATGCGCTTCCGGGCGGGGAATGATCGGATACCAGACCGCATAAGTGCCGGTGGCAAAGCGCTTGACGGCGTCGGTCATACAGGCGGCCACGCGGCCGTAATCGCTCTTCATTTCATAGCTGGGGTCGCACAGCACCAGCGCGCGCCGGACCGGTGGCGGCAAAAACGTTTTCAGCGCCTCGAAGCCGTCCGCGCGCGCGACCACGACCTGGCGGCCGACGCCGAGCTGCTCGATATTTCCCGAGAGCGACTTGAAATCGGTCGGGTGCAGCTCGAACAGCTTGAGCTTGTCGCGGCCGCTTAGAAATTTCTGCGCGATGAAAGGCGAGCCCGGATAGATTTTCAGGTGCGCCGCCTCGCCGGTCTGCGCGTAATGCGCATTCACGCTGCGCAGCATGTCCAGGTAGTCGTGCAACGCCGGCGCCCAGGCATCGTTTGCCGGAGCAGTATCTTCTGCTACATTTTTTATAGCTGTCTGCGCCCGTCCTGCTTGCGCAAAAGCCGTTTTTGATGCCGAAAGCAGCCGGAAAACGCCGTCCTTTGCTTCGCCGCTGGTTTCGGTGTAGTCGCCGTCGAGGCGGTACAGCCCGGCGCCCGCATGCGTGTCGATCACGGTCAGCGCGGCGCTTTTCTGCGTCAGATACTTCATCAGCGCGATCAGCACCGTGTGCTTGAGGACGTCGGCATGGTTGCCTGCATGGAACGCGTGGCGGTAGGAAAACATGGCGCTATCGTAACTTCCGGCATTCCCCGCCAAGCTGCGGGCCAGGGCGAAACGCGCCACAGCAGGGACAAGCTTCAAATCGGCCGATATGCTTAAAATCGCCTTTGTGACATAGCTCCAGCGCGCACGGATGATGAGGGAAGCGGCATCGCGGAAATAAAAGTATTGGGGGACAACGATGAAAACTTTAAAACTTGCGGCTTTCGCGTCAGAGACTCTTGCGCAAAAGAGATTTTTGCTTCGCAGGCGTATGGCGATAAAGTTTTTCGCCAGCGCCATGCTTATCGCTGCGGCGCCTTTACCGTATGCCTTTTCGCAAAGCGCGTATCCCAACCGCCCCATAAAACTGATTGTCGATGCGCCGCCCGGAGGCGTGACCGATCTGCTGGCGCGCTGGACTGCCGAAGGGCTGGCGCAAAAACTCGGCGTCCCGGTGCTGGTGGAAAACAAGGCAGGCGCCACTGGCGGCGTGGCCACCGAATTTGTGATGAAGTCCGCCGCCGACGGCTATACCTTGCTGATCTGCTCGAACGGCAACTTGCTGACCAAACCATTTTTGGAGCGCGGACTCACGTTCGACCCGGTGAACGACCTGGCCCCAATATTCAATACCGGGGAAGTGCCGCATGTGCTGGCCGTTCCAGCGTCGGTGCCGGCAAAAGACCTTGCCGGCTTTATCGCCTACGCCAAAGCCAACCCAGGAAAAGTTTTTTACGGCTCGGCGGGCACCGGCAGCCAGCCCCATATTTCCGTGAGCCAGTTCGGCCGGGTCACGGGGTTGCAGCTCGAACACGTACCGTATAAAGGACTCGGCGCCGCCATGACAGACCTGCTTGCCGGCCGGCTGCAAATAATGTCGGCCGGTGTCGGCACTGTCCGGCCCTACCTCAAAGGCGGCGAGCTCAAAATCCTTGCTGTCGGCGCGAAAAAACGCCTGTCGGCCATTCCTGAGGTGCCGACGTCCGCCGAGGCGGGAGTTCCCGGCTGGGAAATGAGCGCCTGGTTCGGCATCTTCGCGCCGAAAGCGACCAGCCCGGAAGTTCTTCGTACGCTCAATGAGAAGCTGCAGGCGGTATTCGACGATGCCAAAGTCAGGCAAAAATTGGTCGATATCGGCGCCGTGCCGGTCGGCGGCTCGATCGCGTCTTTTGCCGAGCGTATTCGCAGCGACTACAGCACCTACGGCCAAATTATCAAAGAATCGGGCATCAAGCTTGATTAAGCGGCCGGCAGCGCTTTTTTATCTAACAGCAACTCAGCTACACGGAGTCATCATGTCAACCCTTGCTTTCCCGCCTGAGACCAAACTTCGCGGCCTCAACACCCAATTCCTTTCGCACGGCACGCTTGGCGCGAAAGACCTGGACGCGACGCGCAAATTTTACGAGGAGTTTCTCGGCCTCAAGGTGGTGCGGACCAGCCCGGTTTCGATGATGATTCAGCTCGGCGGCCAGCATACTTATGCAGTGGTTCAGACTAAAAACAAGGAACGCATGCCGCGCATTTACCACAACGGCCTGGATGTGCTGACTGATGAGGAAGTCGATATCTCGTACCAGCTTTGCTGCGAGCAGGCTGAGCGCTGGGGCTTGCACGATATTGCGAAGCCGCATGAACGGCATGGAACCTATAGCTTTATGTTCTGGGATCTCGACGACAACGCTTGGGAAATTCTGTCCAATCCCAAGGGCGGTTACACATGGATTTTCGATCAAGGCGATTTGGCGGGCAAAGGCCATTTCGAGCCCGGATTCCGGCACGCGCGGCCGGATTTGCAGGCGAGCTGACAAGTAGAATTTTGCTGCCGTATTGCATCGGCGCCGCCACCCGCGCAGCTTGTTGATCTGGCATGGCTGGCTGGCTGTGCGGCACCGGTTTAAAAGCCGCGGTTCGCATTCATGCGAATTCGCATTTATGAAAGATTTCAATGAGTTCATACAAGCTGGTGACGTATCTGGCAGAAGGTGTTCCGCGCGCCGGCATCGTCGTCAAAGAGCAGGTCCACGATATCCACAATGCCAGCGGCGTGGCGGCATACGCCAGCGTGCTGGGCGTGTTAAACGACTGGCCCAACGCGGAGGCGGCGCTTGCCAAACTTGCCGGCGCCATCGAATCGGGCGCCAATTCCGCCAAAGGCGTGCCGTTGGCCCAGGCCGCCTTGCTCGCGCCGCTGCCTTGTCCGGGAGAAATTTTTTGTGCCGGAGCCAACTACACCGATCACGTCGCGGAAATGGCCGCCGCGACAGGGCTCCCGCCCGGACCGAACATCAAGGAATTGGGCGAACTGCCATGGCATTTCATGAAATCCGCGCGGTCGTCCATTGTCGGGCCGGGCGCCGATGTGCTTTTGCCCGCCTATTCAAAGATGGTTGACTGGGAAATCGAGCTGGTGGCTGTTGTCGGGCGCACTGCGAAAAACGTCTCGGTCGATCAAGCGATGAGTTATGTCGCGGGCTACACCATTGCCAATGATTTGTCGGCGCGCGACGCCATGAAACGCGTCAAGTCTTCGCCCAGCTCACCGATGTACATGGATTGGGTCGGGCACAAGTGTTTCGATGGCTCGTGCCCGCTGGGTCCCTGGATTGTTCCGGCGTCGCAGATTTCAGACCCGCACCATCTTGGCCTGAAGCTTTGGGTCAACGGCGAATTGATGCAGGACTCGAACACCAGCAAGCTCATATTCAATATCGCCGAGCAAATTGCCGCGCTTTCGTCGCGCCTTACGCTTCATCCGGGCGATCTGATTTTGACCGGCACGCCGGCGGGCGTCGGCATGGGGCGAAACCGGTTTCTCAAAAGCGGCGACGTGGTCAAGCTCTGGATCGATGAGATTGGTGAGATGTCGCATACCATGGTTTGAAACCCGGCGCCGCCCAGACTGTCAACAATGCCATGCAGCGGGTGGCTTCACGGATATAATGTCGGGCTTCGCAGCGCACAGCGGTTCCGCGGCGGAGTTGCTTGATGGTTTCGGCGGGTTTGTTCGCTGAAGCGCCAATTGGCAAATGACCACCTAAGAGGTTCCCATCAGAGGAACGCCGACCGTGGAAAAGAACCCGACAAACCAATATTTCCGAAAAGAAAACTCATGAAAACCTTCAGTGCCAAACCCGCTGATGTGACACACGAGTGGTTTGTGATTGACGCGACCGACAAGGTCCTCGGACGAGTAGCCAGCGAAGTTGCTCTCCGTTTGCGCGGCAAACACAAGGCCATTTATACGCCTCACATCGACACCGGCGACTTCATCGTCATCATCAACGCGGCCCAGCTGCGCGTGACCGGCGCCAAATCGACCGACAAGATCTACTATCGCCACTCCGGTTATCCGGGCGGCATCAGCGCGACCAATTTCCGCGACATGCAAACCAAGTTTCCGGGCCGTGCCCTGGAAAAGGCCGTCAAGGGCATGCTGCCCAAGGGGCCGCTCGGCTACGCCATGATTAAAAAACTCAAGGTGTACGGCGGCGCAGAGCATCCGCATACCGCCCAACAGCCTAAAGTGCTGGACCTGCCAGGAGCTGCATGATGATTGGTGAATGGAACAATGGCACCGGCCGCCGCAAGTCAAGCGTCGCCCGTGTGTTTCTGAAAAAAGGCACCGGCAAGATCACCATCAACGACAAGGACATCCAGGTGTTCTTCGGCCGTGAGACGTCGATCATGATCTGCCGCCAGCCGCTGTTTTTGACGAACCATGTCGAAACGTTCGACATCATGGTCAACGTCCACGGCGGCGGCGAGTCCGGCCAGGCCGGCGCGGTGCGCCACGGCATCACCCGCGCCCTGATGGACTACGACGCGGCGCTCAAGCCGGCATTGAGCCAAGCCGGTTTCGTGACCCGCGACGCGCGCGAAGTCGAACGCAAGAAGGTCGGCTTCCGCTCGGCGCGCCGCCGCAAGCAGTTCAGCAAGCGTTAATTTCCCTTTTTCGCTTTTCCTGTTTGCAAAAGCCGCCGCGCAGTGCCTGGCGGCTTTTTTTATGGGTGGCGCGCGTGTTGCGCGGCGCTTGAAATTTTTGCGCCGGGCGGCCACCTGTTATCGCCAAGGCGCACAAGCGCTAGGGTTGATCGATTTACTGTAGTATTTCCCGATTGCGTATTGAAGTATTGAAGAACGGAGTTCCCCATGAGTGCAGTTGCTGAAAATATCCAGACCGAAATGCCAGCGCCCTTTGTCTTTACCGACAGCGCGGCGTCCAAAGTGGCCGAGCTGATCGCCGAGGAAGGCAACCCCGACCTGAAATTGCGCGTCTTCGTCCAGGGCGGCGGCTGCTCGGGCTTTCAGTATGGTTTCACCTTCGATGAAATCACCAATGAAGATGACACGACGATGACAAAGAACGGCGTGTCGCTGCTGATCGACGCCATGAGCTACCAGTACCTGGTCGGCGCCGAGATCGACTACAAGGACGACCTGGAAGGCGCGCAGTTTGTGATCAAGAACCCGAACGCCACCACGTCATGCGGCTGCGGCTCGAGCTTTTCGGTCTGATTTTCAACCCGGACGGAAATCCCGCCATCGCACGCTAGCCGCCTTCAGGGCGGCTTTTTCATTGCCGCATGTTCTCAAAAGCCCGAGGCCGCCAGCCATG
>CAXSGT010000068.1:0-15495 GCA_964236835.1 uncultured Polaromonas sp. | reverse complement strand
GTTGAGCGCGATCGGGTCCATCACCGCGCCCGAGAGAATATGCGCGCCGGGCTCGGAGCCTTTTTCCAGCACAACGACCGACACGTCGGCGCCTTTCTCGCCGGCGAGCTGCTTCAGGCGAATCGCCGCGGCCAGCCCGGCGGGGCCGGCGCCGACCACCACCACGTCGTACTCCATCGCTTCGCGCGGGCCGAACTGGGCCAGAATTTCTTGGGGATTCATGAATGGGCTCGCTGATAATGAATTTTGGGAAGGCCGGCTTGTCTGCCGCCGATTTTATGTCTTGAACACACGCCGGCGCACGGCTCGCTGCGACTGGCCGCCTTTGATCCAGGAGTTTTTTAAATGGCTTTCAGCATCGACCTTTCGGGCCGCGTCGCCCTGGTGACCGGCGCCTCGGGCGGGCTCGGCGCGCAATTCGCCAAAACCCTGAGCCGCGCCGGCGCCGCCGTCGCGCTGGCCAGCCGCAGGACCGAAAAGCTCAAGGAATTGCGCTCGCAGATCGAGGCCGAGGGCGGCGACGCGCATGTCGTCATGCTCGACGTGACCGACCTGGCGAGCATCCGCGCCGGCGTCGCGCACGCCGAAACAGAACTCGGCCCGATCGACATCCTGGTGAACAACTCGGGCGTCAGCACCACGCAGCGGCTGCAGGACGTGGCCGAGGAAGACTACGACTTCATCTTCAACACCAATGTGAAGGGCGCTTTTTTCGTCGCGCAGGAAGTCGCCAAGCGCATGCTGGCGCGCTCCAAGGGCGCGGCGCCGGGCGGCTACGCCGGCGGGCGCATCATCAACATCGCGTCGATGGCCGGGCTGCGCGTGCTGCCGCAGATCGGCGTCTATTGCATGAGCAAGGCGGCGGTGGTGCAGATGACGAAGGCGATGGCGCTGGAGTGGGGCCGCTTCGGCATCAACGTCAACGCGATCTGCCCCGGCTATATCGACACCGAGATCAACCACCACCACTGGCAGACCGAGCAGGGCAAAAAGCTGGTGCAGATGCTGCCCAGGAAACGCATCGGCAAACCCGAGGACCTGGACGCGCTGCTCGTCATGCTGGCGAGCGCCGAGAGCCATTTCATCAACGGCGCGATCATCTCGGCCGACGACGGCTTCGGCGCCTGAGTCGCCCATCATGAAAATCGACATTCCCGAGCGGAAAAAACTGGTCCGCGAAATGCTGATTCCGATTCGCTGGGGCGACATGGATGCGATGGGCCACCTGAACAACGGCAGCTACTTTCGCTATATGGAAACCATCCGCATCGACTGGATGTACGCCATCGGCTGCACGCCCGACCCGGCAGGCGAAGGCCCGGTCATCGTCAACGCCTTTTGCAATTTCCACCGCCAGCTGCGGTATCCGGGCGACGTGCTGATCAAGATGTATGTCAGCGACCCGGCGCGCTCGACCTTCGAGAGCTGGGCGACGATGGCGCGGGCGGACGCGCCCGGCGTGATTTGCGCGGCCGGCGGCGCGACGACGATCTGGGTCGATTTCCTGGCGCAAAAGGCCAAAACGCTGCCGGAATGGATGCGCCGGCAGGTCGAAGCCTGAATTTGGAAGAAAAAATGTCCTTCCCGCAGTACCGGCAAGCATAGATAGCTATTAAAAAAATAGCAAGATGGCGGCTCTCTCCTACCGCATCAGGTGGTATTGCCTGCCTGCGAAAACGTGCGCAATTTACATATGCTTGCGTTTTCGACGTTTGGACATTTCTTCAACCCCGTTCATACCGCGCAAACCATGTTTTTTCTTGGAATCGGAACGTCCACGCCGGCGCAGCGCTATACCAAAGCCGAATGTTTGGAGGCGTTTGAAAGTTCCGACTGGTTCGGCCGGCTCGGCACGCGCGCGCATTTTGTCGCCCGCACCGTGCTCCAGCGCGACAACGGCATCGAGGCGCGCCGGCTTGCCGTCGATACGCTCGCCGAGGTTTTTTGCATCGACCCCGACACGCTGTCCAGGCGCTTCAATCTGCACGCGCCCGCGCTGGCGTCGCAAGCGGCGCAAAACGCGCTGGGGCAGTGCGGACTGGCGGCGCGACAGATCGACGCCGTGGTCGTGAGCACCTGCACCGGCTATGTCTGTCCGGGGCTTTCGGGGCATGTGGCCGAGCGGCTCGGCTTGCGCGCCGATGTGCGGGCGTTCGATCTGGTCGGCCAGGGCTGCGCCGCGGCGCTGCCCAATTTGCAGCTGGCAAGCGCGCTACTCGGCTCGGGCAGCTGCCGGCATGTGCTGTCGGTCTGCGTCGAGGTCAGCAGCGCCGCGATGTACCTTGACAACGACCCCGGCGTCCTTATCAGCGCCTGCCTGTTCGGCGACGGCGCCGGCGCGGCGGTGCTGTCGCGCGAGCCCGGCGCGGCGCCGCGGCGCATCGAGTGGAAGGACAGCGCTTCGCTCATGGCGCCGGCCGAGCGCGACGCGCTGAAGTTCGAGCAGCAGGGCGGCATGCTGCGCAACATCCTCACCCGGGGCGTTCCGGCGCTGGCCGGGCGCTACGCCGCCGAAGTTCAGGACACCGTGCTCGGGCGCGCGGGGCTGACAGCCGCCGACATCGGTGCCTGGATCATGCACGCCGGCGGGCGCGACGTGCTGCTGGCGCTCGAGCGCGACCTGGCGCTGGCGCCGGGCGACCTGCGCTACAGCGCCGCCATGCTGCGCGAGTACGGCAACTTGTCGAGCGCTTTCGTCTATTTCGTGCTGCAGGCCGCGCTCGCCGACGACGCGCCCGACGGCTGGTGGTGGCTTTCGGCTTTCGGCGCGGGCTTTAGCTGCCACGGCGCGCTGCTCGAAGTGCGGCCTGGCGCATGACGCTCCTCACCTTGCCCGGATTGCCCAGAAGGGTTGCCGCTGAAACCCTCGACGGCCTCGCCGCGAGCGACCCGGCGGCAATGCGTTCGCGCACCGACCTGCGGCGCATTCACCGCGTGATGGGAACGCGAGGCGTCGTGGCGCGGGCGCTGCGCAAGCTCGCCGCGTCGCGTCCGCAAGGCCGGCCGCTGCGGCTGCTCGAACTCGGCGCCGGCGACGGCAGCCTGATGCTGGGCGTCGCGCGGGCCATGAAAAAATGCTTGCCGGCGGTCGAGCTGACGCTGCTGGACCGGCTTGACCTCGTCGGCGAGGCAACCGTCGCGGCCTACGCCGCTTCGGGCTGGCGCGTCAGCGCGCACGTCGGCGACGCGCTCGACTGGGCGGCGGGCGGCGCGTCTTTGCGACCGGACGCCGCTGCGGGCCGCTGGGATGCGATCGTCTGCAATCTTTTTCTGCACCATTTCGAGGGCGCGCCATTGCGCTCGCTGCTGGGCGCGATCGAGTCGCGCGGCGAGCGATTCTTCGCCTGCGAACCGCGCCGCAGCCGGCTGGCGCTGGCGGCGAGCCATCTGGTGGGCGCCATCGGCGCCAACGCGGTGACGCGCGAGGACGCCGTGCTGAGCGTTCACGCCGGCTTTCGGGGAACCGAGATCAGCCGGCAATGGCCCGGTCCGCCCGCCGGCGCGGATTGGACGCTGGCCGAATACCCGGCTGGTCTTTTCAGCCACTGCTTTTGCGCCCGGCGGCACGGGCCGGCCGGCGCCTCTTGACGGAGCAACACCATGAAAACAAGTTTTGACGCGATCATCATGGGCGCCGGGCCGGCCGGCTCGACCGCCGCCATTTTGCTGGCGCGCGCGGGATGGCGGGTGGCGCTCGTTGAAAAGCAGCGCTTCCCGCGCCGCAAGGTCTGCGGCGAATGCGTCGCGGCGAGCAATCTTCCCTTGCTCGACGCGCTCGGCGTCGGCGCGCGGTTCAACGCCGGCGCCGGTCCGGCGCTGCGCCAGGTGGCGCTGATGCGCGGCGCGCGAACCGTCGTGGCCGACCTGCCCGCCGCCGGCCACATCCGCCATCCGTGGGGCAGGGCGCTGGGGCGCGAGACGCTCGACACGCTGCTGCTGGCGCAGGCCGGCGACGCCGGCGCCGTGGTGCTGCAACCCTGGTCGGTCCAGGCGCTGGGCGGGACGGCTGGCAACCATCGCTGCGAAGTGCGGGCGGTCGAATCGGCGCACGGCATGACGCTGCGCGCGCCGGTGCTGATCGCCGCCAACGGCTCGTGGGAGGCGCTGCCTTCGGGCCGCGCGGCGCGCCAGCTGCAGCGGCGTGCGAGCGACTTGTTCGCCTTCAAGGCCAATTTTTCCAGCGCCGACCTGGCCGAGGGCTTGCTGCCGGTGCTTTCGTTCGACGGCGGTTACGGTGGCATGGTCGTCGCCGACCACGGCGTCTTGACGCTGGCCTGCTGCATTCGCCGCGACAGGCTCCTGGCCTGTCGCGGCGACGCGCCTGGGCTGCGCGCCGGCGAAGCGGTTGAAGCGCTGCTCAAACGCGAATGCCACGGCGTTGCGCAGGCGCTGCGCACGGCCCGGCGCGACGGCCTCTGGCTTGCGGCGGGTCCGATTGCGCCGGGGGTCCGGCTGCGCCCCGGCGACGATTTCTTTCGCATCGGCAACGCCGCCGGCGAGGCGCATCCGATCATCGGCGAAGGCATGAGCATGGCGATGCAGTCGGCCTGGCTGCTGTGCGACCAGCTGTTGCGCCCGGAGCCGCCGCGCGGCGGACCCTCGCAGGCGGCATGGCAGCGCGGCGTGGCCGAGCGCTATGCCGCCGAGTGGCGCGTGCAGTTCGCGCCGCGGCTGCGCCTGGCCGCCGCTTTTGCGCATCTGGCGATGCGCCCGGCCCTGGCCGCGCCGCTGTTGCCGCTGCTCGGCCGCTGGCCGTCGCTGCTGACGCAAGCGGCCCGCTGGGGCGGCAAGGCGCGCTGCGCACCCGGCCCGGCCACGGTGGCCTGGCTGGCGACCGGCGCCGGCGTGCCGGACCTGCCGGGCCTGCGGCAAAAGCCGCGGCAGGCGATGCTGGAAAAACTGCTTGGCAACACGCCGACCGACGGGACGCTCCATGACAACCACCTATGACTGGCTCCGCGCGACCCTGGTCGAGGAATACAAGATCGAGCCCGACAAGCTGACGCCCGACGCGCCGCTCGAAGAGCTGGGTATCGACTCGCTTGGCGTCGCCGAGCTGCTGTTCAATGTCGAAGACGAGTTCGGCATCACGTTGCCGCCCGAGGCGGTGCAATTGCCGACGATGGGCGACGTGGTGCGCTTCATCGACGCCCTGATCCTGGCGCAAAAGGGACCGGCCGGTGCGGCGCAGCCCGCCGCTGCCGCGCCGCCCGGCGCTGGCGGCGCTGGTGGTGAGCGCGCGCCCATCCCGCCATGAGGCGTGTCGCGGTCACCGGGATCGGCGTCGTCTCGCCGCTCGGCCACAGCGCTGGCGAGGTGTTCGACGCCGCCCGCGCCGGTCGCTCGGCGATCCGCCGGCTCGAGACGCCATCGGCCGGCCGGCTCGCGTCGCCGCTGGCCGCGGCGGTGCGCTTCGACGGCGCCGATCATTTTGAGCCGGCGAGGCTGCGCATGCTCGACCGCGTCAGCCAGTTCGCGCTGCTGGCGGCGCGGCGCGCCTTGCTCGACTCGGGCGCCGGGCTTTCGCCGGCCGAGCGCGCGCGCACCGGGGTTTTCCTGGGCACCGGCATGGGCGGCATCAACACCATCGACGACGGCTACCAGACGCTCTATGGCGAGAATTCCGACCGCATCAAGCCGTTCATGATCCTGCTCGGCATGCACAACGCGCCGGCGGCCTGGATCGGCATCGAGCACGGACTCGGCGGCCCGAACCTGACGTATTCGACCGCCTGCTCGTCGTCGGCGGTCGCCATCGGCGAAGCCTGGCTGCGGCTGGCGCGCGGCGAGCTCGATGTCGCGCTGGCAGGCGGCGCGGAGGCGCCGCTGGCGCTCGGCTCGATGAAAGCCTGGGAGGCGCTGCGAACGGTCGCGTCGATCGACGAGGCCGATCCGTCGGCGTCGTGCAAGCCGTTTTCAAAAAACCGCAGCGGCATGGTGCTAGGCGAGGGCGCCGCGCTGGTCGTGCTCGAATCCTGGGACCGCGCGCTGGCGCGCGGCGCGCCGATCCACGGCGAAATCACCGGCTACGGCCTGACGACCGACGCTGTGCACATCACCCGCCCGAGCGTCGAAGGCCAGGCCGCGGCGATGCGCGCCGCGCTGCAGTCCGCGGCTGTCGATGCGCTGGAAGTCGATGCGATCAATGCGCACGGCACCGGCACGCTGGCCAACGACGGCGTCGAGACCGCCGCCATCAAGGCCGTGTTCGGAGGCCGCGCCGGCGACATCCCGATCAGCGCGACCAAGGCGCTGCACGGCCATCTGCTCGGCGCCACCGCGGCGCTGGAATTCGTGCTCTCGCTGATGGCGATGCGCCATGGCGTTGCCTTGCCGACGATGCACCTGCAGGTGCCCGATCCGGCCTGCGACCTGGACTATGTGCCGAACGAAGCGCGCAGCGGGATTCGCATTCGGAACATGCTGTCGAACTCGTTCGCGTTTGGCGGAACGAATGCGGTGCTGGCGTTCAGGGGAGCGCCATAGAAGCATTTTCAACGCGGAGAAGATGGAGTGCGCGGAGGACGCGGAGCAATAAAAAAATTTGGTCTTCATGTGCTCCGCGTCCTCGGCATTCTCCGTGACTCCTCCGCGTTGAAATAAAATGGTCAAATAGGCATTTTGCGCAATGCCAATAAGCATAATTAGCTATCGAATAAGTAGCAAGTAGGTGGTTTTTGCCGATTTCGGAACGCATGCCAGGCGATTCACGCCGCGATCCGCGCGGCTTCCTCGCGCAGCAGCGTTCTCAGCCAGATGATGGCCGGGTCCTGCTTTTGGTGTTTGTTCCATTGCAAGGCCTCGAAAAAAGGCGGAATCGGCAGCGGACACGGCAACAGCCGCAGCGCGGTGCTTGCCGCCAGGCGTTCGGCCAGATGCGTCTGCAAGGTCGCCAAGCGCCCAGTGCCGACCAGCAGTTGCGGCACGACGGTGAAGTTTGGCGCCGTCACCTCGCGCCGCCGTGTGTATCCCAGGCTGACGGCGATGGTTTCATCGTGTGTCTGCAGCCGGCCCGCGCCCCACTCGATCGCCACATGGCCCGCGGCCAGAAACTGCTTCAGGCTCAGCCGGGCGCCGATTTTCTGGTTTCCATCCCAGCAGATGCACGACCAGGAATCCTGAAACAGGCGCTCGGCCGGATGGTGGGGCGCCGCGAAGAATTCCGGCACGATCAACAGGTCCACCTCGCCGCTTTCCAGGTCATTGTGCGAGTGCGTTCCGACGATGCGCAGGTCGAACTCCATGCGCGGCGCTTCTTTCGACGCCCGCCTGAGCACGTCGGCCAGGTACACCACCATCACGTAATCCGAGCATTCGATGGTGATCTTGCGGCTGGAGGTTGCCGCGTCGAATGTCGGATTGAAGGTGGTGATCGACTGGATCTGCAGCAGCACCTCGCGGACCGGCTTTTCCAGGCTCTCGGCCCGTGCCGTCGGCACCATGGTTTTCCCTACCTGAAGCAGCAGGTCGTCATCGAAATAGTCGCGCAGCCGGGCCAGCGCGCAGCTGGTCGCGGCGGGGCTGAGAAACAGCTTCGCGGCGGCCTTTTTCACGCTTTTTTCATTGAGCAAAGCGTCCAGAACGACAAGCTGGTTCAGGTCGAGTTTATTGAAACGCATGGGTAGCCAGAGTTTATGGCGTAAATGTCGATCATAAAAATAATAAAGTTGATAAAGCTTGCAATTAGCCAGATCATCGCCCCGCCAGTCGGTTGCGGAACTGAAAAAACGCCAGGCGTTTCGCGGCTTAAGCGTCGGCTTGTCACCTTTACTTTTTTTTAATCATGGCCATTACCGGTATCCATTCCCTCATCTACGGCGTTGACGATGTCGAGACCTGCACGCGGTTTTTCGTTGACTTCGGCTTGCCGCTGGTGTCGGCCAGCGCCGAAGAAGCCGTTTTTCTGCTCGATGAAGGCTCGGAAATCCGCCTCCGCCGGCTGGACGACAAGCGGCTGCCCGCGTCCTGTCTCGTCGGCCCCGGCGTTCGCGAGGTCGTCTGGGGCGTCGATACCGAGGCCGCGCTGCACGCCCTGGTGGCCGACTTGAGCCGCGACCGGACGGTGCTGACCGACGGCGAAGGCGCGGCGCACTTTCAGAGCGACTGCGGCCTGCCGCTGGCGCTGCGGCTGTTCAACAAGAAGCACGTCGTGTACGCGCCCGACGCCGTGAACGCGCCCGGCCTTGTCAGGCGGCTCAACACGCACCGCAAATGGCGCAGGCAGGCCCGGCCCAAAGCCCTGCAGCACGTGGTTTTCGCGGTGCCGGATTTCCGCAAGTCCTTCGAGTTCTTCCGCGACCGGCTGCACTTTCGGCTCAGCGACTACCAGCACACCTTTGGCATCTATATCAGGGCCGACGGCAGCAACAGCCACCACAACCTGTTCCTCATCAACGCCAACCTGCCTTTTCCGGGAATGGACGGCCAGCCGCGCTTTCACCACGCCAACTTCGGCGTCGAGGATATCGACGAGATGATGGTCGGCGCCAATTACATGGAGCGCAAGGGCTGGCCGAAGTCGCACCTCGGGCTGGGCCGGCACCGGGTCGATTCGGCGCTGTTCTACTATTTCCCAAGCCCTGCCGGCGGCGAGGCCGAGTACGGCGCCGATGGCGACTGCATCGACGACAGCTGGGTGCCGCGCGAGTGGCCGGTGCCGCTGTTCGGCTATGCGCATTTCGTCCACAACCTGCCCGACTGGTTCAAGGAGCCGCCAAACTGGGAAGTTAAATACCTGCCGTCGGGCGAGCTGCCGCCGGTGATCGAACAAAGCCCCAACGCCCACTGACCGCAACTGCAACTGCAACATGATTGAATATTTCCCCACCAACTACGTCTGGAACCTCTCGACCAACATCGCGCTCGGCATGGGCGCCAATCCAGGCGAAGTCGATGCGATCTGCCGGCCGCTGGTCGAGATTTCCCGGCGCGGCGACGACGAAGGCACGGAAGCGTTTTTTAACGCCTGGGTGGCGCAGGCCGACAGGCTGGTCGAGCTGGCGGGTGAAGACCTCGGCAAAGGCCGGCGTTTAAGCGCCGGCGCCAAGCATGGCCGCGCCTCGACCTACTACATCACCGCCGAGCGCATGCAGCACCGCGACTTCGCGCCGCGCAAGGCGGTGTACCAAAAGATGCTGGACAGCTTTGCCAAGTTCATCGCGCTTTACGCCACCGACTGCGAGCGCGTGGATATTCCGTACCAGGGCCGGGCGCTCGCCGGCTTGTTCGTCAAGGCGCAAACCGCAAACGGGCATCCCGCCCCGTGCATGACGCTGTTCAACGGCCTCGACAGCACCAAGGAAATGCTCTACGGCTGCGGCCTGCAGCACGAGCTGGCCCGACGCGGCATTTCCAGCATCGCCGTCGATCAACCCGGCGTCGGCGAGGCGTTGCGCCTTAACAACCTGACCGCCATCATCGAGGCCGAAGTATGGGCCGGGGCGGTGGTCGATTACCTCGAAACCCGCAGCGATGTCGATGCCGGCAACATCGGCATCGCCGCCTGGTCGCTCGGCGGCTACTATGCGCCGCGCGCCGCAGCGATGGAAAAGCGCTTCCGGCTGTGCGTCGCCTGGGGCGCCAATTACAACTGGGGCGAGCTGCAAAAGCGCCGCCTGGCGCGCGAAGGCGACCGGCCGGTGCCGCACTACTGGGAGCACGTGCAGTGGGTCTGGGGCAAGGCCACGCTCGACGAGTTCATGGCCTTCGCGCCCGGCGTGACGCTGGCGCCGGTGATCGACAAGATCACCGTGCCTTTTTTGGTCACGCATGGCGCGAACGACCGGCAGATACCCCTCGAATACGCGCACCAGCAATACGACGGCGCGGTGAACAGCCCGAAGCGCGAGCTGAAGTTTTTCACCGAACGCGAGGGCGGCATCGAGCATGTCAGCGCCGACAACATGAGCAACGCGCGCGACTATATCGCCGACTGGGTGGCGGAGACTTTCAACGAACTCGGCGCCAAAGGCGTCACGACCTGAGGCGAGAGGATGGCTTTCAACGCTCACTCGGAAAAATTCATGCCGACGCGGCGCGCAGCGCTTCGGGTGTCGGCAGCGCTGGCCGCGTGCGCCTTTTTTTCGCAGGCGCGCGCTGCCGCCTATCCTGAGCGCCCGGTTAAGCTGGTGATTCCTTTTGTCGCCGGCGGCACGGCCGATATCGTTGCGCGGCTGCTCGCGACGAAACTTCAAGAACGCCTGGGCCAGCCGTTTATCGTCGAGGCGCGCGCCGGCGCCAATGGAATCATCGGTGCCGACTTTGTCGCCAAATCGCCGCCTGACGGCTACACGTTGCTGCTCAACAGCTCGGCGCAGGCGATCAACGAAAGCCTGTACCGCAAGCTGCCCTACGACCCGCGCTCGGCCTTTGTGCCGGTGGCGCAGGTGGTGCCGCCGGTGCCTTTCGTGGTCGTCGTCCATGCGTCGGTTCCCGCCGCCAATATGCAGGAGCTCATTGCGTTTGCCAAGGCCAATCCCGGCGCGCTGACCTACGGCTCGGCCGGCGTCGGCAGCACCCTGCACCTGGGCAGCGAAATGCTGGCTCACGCCGCCGGCATGCAGATGCTGCACGTGCCCTATAAGGGCGCCGTGCCTGCGCTGACCGACCTCGCGGGCGGACAGATCAAGCTGATGATCAACAGCTGGGCGGCGGTGCTGCCTTTTTTGCAGGACGGCCGCATCAAGGCGATTGCGCAAACCGGGCTCGCGCGCTCGCCGCTGATCCCGGACCTTCCCACCGTCGCCGAGTCCGGCGTCGCCAACTTCGACGTCACCAGCTGGTATGGCCTGTACGCGCCGGCGAAGACGCCGGCCGTGGTCGTCAATGCACTCAACAGTGCGGTGCAATGGGCGATGGCGCAGCCTGACGCCGCGCCCAAGCTCGCGCTGATCGGAAGCGGCGCGCCCGAGCGCCTGAGCGCTGAAGCCTTTGCCGCGTTTCACCGGCAAAGCGCCGAACGCTTTGCGCTGCTGGTGCGTGGCGCCAACCTCGCCATGGACGCCGGAAGCTAAGGGGCGCGAGCCATGCACGAAGGCACCCCGCTCCTACGCTACAGCGGCGCCGCCATGCTGCTGCACTGGGTCATGGCGGCCGCCATCTTCACCAGCCTCGGAGTGGGTTTGTACATGACCGGCCTGGCGATATCACCGCAGCGGCTCAAGCTTTATAACTGGCACAAGTGGGCCGGTGTCGTCCTGCTGTCGCTGGCGCTGTTGCGGCTGGCGTTGCGCGTGGCAAAGAGGCCACCGGCGCTGCCCCACGCGCTGCGGGCGGCGATGCCGCGCTGGCAGTTCGCCGCCTATCAGGCGACGCATTATTTGATGTATGCGCTCTTCGTGGCGATCCCGCTGGCGGGCTGGGCCTACACCTCGGCGACCGGCTTTCCGGTCGTGGTGTTCGGCCTTTTTCCCTTGCCCGACCTGGCGCCCAAAGACCAGGCGCTTGCCGCGACGCTGAAGCTTGTCCACAAATACCTGGCGTATACGCTGGCATCGCTGGTGGTGCTGCATGTCGTCGCCGCTTTGAAGCACCAGTTCTTCGACCGCGACGGCCTGCTGTTGCGCATGCTGCCTGAGCGTTTTTTCAAACCTTCGAACCCTTCTTATTGAGAACCTCGTTATGTCCGCATACGCATTGCCGGTTGCCGCCCTGTTGACGGGGCTCGCTTGGCTTAGCTCCGCGCAGGCGCAGCAAACGCTGCTGCCGGCGTCGAGCGAAATCGTTTTTGTCAGCAAGCAGATGGGTGTTCCCGTCGAAGGCCGGTTCAAGCGCTTCGACGCGCAGCTGGCGTTCGACCCGAGAAAACCCGAAGCCGGCAAAGTGACCTTCAGCATCGACACCGGCAGCGCCAGCATGGGCGCGCCCGAAGTCGATGCGGAATTGCCCAAACCGAACTGGTTCGGCGCCGCCAAATTTCCCAGGGCGACTTTTGAATCGACCGGCATCAAGGCGACCGGCCCGGGCAAGTTCGAGGTGACGGGCACGCTCAGCATCAAGGGCAACGCCCAGTCGCTGGTGGTGCCGGTCGCGCTGGCGCAGGCTGGCGGCAACACGGTCGCCACCGGCGCCTTCGCCATCAAGCGGCTGGTCTTTAAAATCGGCGACAACGAATGGGCCGACACGTCGATGGTCGCCAACGACGTGCAGGTCAGGTTCAAGCTGGCGCTGGCCGGCGTGGCGCCGCTCTAAATGCCTTTTTCTGTCATTTCAAATCAATAACCAAGGAGCACAACATGCTGAAAATTTCACTTCTGGGCGCGGGCGCGCTGGCGCTGGCCTCGTTCGCAGGCGCGGCAGGCGCCGGCAACTACACGATGGACCCAAAACACACCTTCGTGACGTTCGAGATTCCCCATATGGCGACGACCACCAACCGCGGCCGCTTCGACAAAAAAGAGGGCACGGTCGAATTCGACCGCGCCGCCAAAACCGGCAAGGCCAAACTGACGCTTTACCCCGACTCGATCACCACCGGCACGCAGGTGCTCGACAAGATCATCAGCGGCCCCGAAGTGTTCGACACCGCGAAATTTCCCACCGTGCAGTTCGTGTCCGACAAATTCACCTTTGCCGGCGACAAGGTCAGCGAGGTCAGCGGCCAGCTCACCATGATGGGCAAGACGCTGCCGGTCGTGCTCAAGGCGACCAATTTCAACTGCTACCAGAACGGCATGCTCAAACGCGAGGTTTGCGGCGGCGACTTCGAAACCTTTATCAAGCGCAGCGACTGGGGCGTGAGCTATGCGCTGAACTACGGCTTTGCCGACACCATTCGCCTGCTGGTGCAAGTCGAAGCCATCCAGGACTGATGGCCCGTCGATAAGCTTCAACACCGCAAAACCAAACAAACAGGAGACTTCCCATGACCACAACCGACAGCAAACTCGGCCGCGCCGGCCTGATGATCGGCCACTGCGCCGGCATGGTGGACCTGGTGGCGCTGCCCGTCTGGGTCGGCACGCTCATCGCGTTCTACAAGCTCAGCCCGCAGCAGGCCGGCGGGCTGGTCACGTTATTTTTGGTCGGCGCGGTCGCCAGCAGCCTGTTGCTGGCGCCACTATTCACGCGGCTGCGCGGCAGGCTGGTCGCGGTGTGCGGCTTCGGGCTTGCGGCACTGGCTTTTTTCGGCATTTCCGGCACCGAGAGTTATGCCTTGATGGCGGGGCTGCATCTGCTCGGCGGCATGGGCGCCGGCGCGGGCTTAAGCGTGACGCACGGCACCATCGGCCGCAGCAAGAATCCGCATCGCATGTTTGCGCTGGTGAACTTTGCGCTGTGCGTGTTCATGATCTTTTTCCTCGGCGCCACGCCAAAAATCGTTGCGGCCGCGGGCGGCCCGGCGCTGTTTCAGGTGTTCGCGGGGGTCATGGTGCTAGCCGCCGTCTTCAGCGCGTTCGCGTTTCCTGAGCCGGACCAGCCCGAAGCGGCGCGCTCGACAGGCGGAAAAATCAAGCGCGAGGTCTGGTTCGGCATTCTTGGCGTGAGCTGCATGGCGCTGATCCAGGCAATGATTTTCAGCTTTGTCGAACGCATCGGCGCCGACCGAGGCTTTGGCCTTGCGGCCATCACCGGTGTGTTCATTGCGCTGGGCTTTGTCAACCTGCTGCCCGCGTCGCTTGCCGCGCTGCTGCAAAAGCGCCTGTCGGGCAGAGCGGTCACGCTGGCCGGGCCGGTCATCCAGGCCTTGCTTGCCTTGACGATCACGCTGAGCAGCGGCTTCGCGCCGTTCGCAGTTGCAACCGCCGTGTTTGCGTCGATCGTTATTTTTACCCACACCTTCGCGTTCGCCCTGCTGGCAAGGCTCGACACCAGCGGCCGTGTCGTTGCCGCGACGCCGGCGATGCTGATGGTCGGCGCCGCGACCGGCCCGATTCTTGGCGGCACCCTGGTTCAAAGCTTTGGCTACGGCAGCTTGGGGCTGGCCGCGGCGCTGATTGCCGTGGTCGCCGTCAGCGGGTTCTATCTGGCGCAGCCGGCGCGTTCGCTCGACAACTCCGCGCTGAAGCCGGAACCCGCGCAAGGCTAAATAATTACGATGTTTTATGCCGTTTGCGCAATAGGGGCGGGCGCTTGCGGCTATTAAAATAGTAGCATCAAGCCTGCCTGGCGCCTTGGGCGACGATTCAGCCCGTCGTGAGTTTTTGCGCGAGCTTAAGGCGCGGTTGACACGCTCCACTTGTGCATCAGCCGCCTGCAATCGGCGATAAACCGGTTGCGCGGCAATAATACGCAGGTTGTTCAACGCTTTTTCGCAGGCTGAACGAAACCCAAGGAGCTATTTTGTGAAGAAACTTTTCCCCTCCGCTGAAGCGGCCCTCAAAGGCATCGTCAGGGACGGCCAGCTGCTTGCCGTCGGCGGCTTCGGCCTGTGCGGCATTCCCGAGGCGCTGATCGAAGCGCTGCGCGATTCCGGCGTCAAAAACCTGACGGCGATATCGAACAACGCCGGCGTCGATGATTTCGGCCTGGGCAAACTTTTGCAGACACGGCAGATCACGAAAATGATTTCGTCCTATGTCGGCGAAAACAAGGAGTTCGAGCGCCAGTACCTGGCGGGCGAGCTGGAAGTCGAATTCACGCCGCAGGGCACGCTGGCCGAAAAGCTGCGCGCCGGCGGCGCCGGCATTCCGGCTTTTTTCACCAAGACCGGCGTCGGCACGAAGGTCGCCGAAGGCAAGGAATTGCGCGAGTTCGACGGCGAAACCTATGTCATGGAACGCTCGCTGGTGCCCGAGGTATCCCTGGTCAAGGCGCACCGCGCCGACAAGTCGGGAAATTTGCAGTTCCGCCTGACGGCGCGCAACTTCAACCCGGCGGTGGCGATGGCTGGCAAGATCTGCGTCGTCGAAGTCGAGGAAATCGTCGAAATCGGCGAAATCGAGCCCGACGATGTGCACCTGCCGGGCATTTACGTGCACCGCATCGTGCATAACCCGAATCCTGAAAAACGCATCGAAAAACGGACGGTGAGCCAAGCGCCGGTCGATGCCGTGGCGGCAAGGATCGAGGCGCAGGCCGCCATCGCGCAGGCCGCCAGCACCGACGACGTGCCCGCCGTATCCACCATCAAGGCCGCCAGCGGCCAGCAGGGAGCTTGACCCATGGCCTGGACCCAAGACCAAATGGCGGCACGCGCCGCGCAGGAACTCGAAGACGGGTTTTACGTCAACCTCGGCATCGGCATTCCGACGCTGGTGGCCAACTTCGTCGCCGCCGACAAGGAGGTCTGGCTGCAGTCGGAAAACGGCATGCTCGGCATCGGCCCGTTTCCGACCGAGTCGGAAGTCGATGCCGACCTGATCAACGCCGGCAAGCAGACCGTGACGACGCTGCCAGGATCGTCGATTTTCGGCACCCACGACAGCTTTGCGATGATTCGCGGCGGCAAGATCAATTTGTCGATCCTCGGCGCGATGCAGGTCAGCGAGAAGGGCGACCTGGCCAACTGGATGATCCCGGGCAAGATGGTCAAGGGCATGGGCGGCGCGATGGACC
>CAXSGT010000067.1:0-15530 GCA_964236835.1 uncultured Polaromonas sp. | reverse complement strand
CTGGCCCCCGGCGCCAGCGTCACCCTGGACAACGGCGCCGGCACGCAGCTCACCGTCGCTCAGAACGCGGCTTTCAGCTTCCCTGTCATATTGGCGGTGGGCGCGGCGTATTCGGTTACCGTCGCAGTCCAGCCGGCGGGCCAGACGTGCAGCGTCGCCAACCCGGGCGGCACGGCGGTCGCCGGCGTCCAGGCCCAGGTCGCGGTCACCTGCCTTTGAGCCGACACGGACTCGGCGTGCGGCGCACGCGGCGCCACGGCCGGAGTCGAGTCGCGTAAAAAAGTCGATGGCACATGAGGGCACCCGCTGATGGTCGATAAGTTTCTCGCGTTCAGGCATTTTTGCAGCCGCGTCTGGGCGCTGGCGGCGCCCTATTTCCGCTCGCAGGACAAATGGAAGGCGCGCGGCCTGCTCGCCGCCATCGTGCTGCTGAACTTGGGCGCGGTGTACATGCTGGTGCTGCTCAACGAGTGGAACAGGGTGTTCTACGACGCGCTGCAAAACAAGGACGCGGCGGTGTTCTGGGCGCAGCTGGCGCGCTTTACCTACCTGGCGTTCGCCTTCATCATCATCGCGGTGTACCGGTTCTACCTGACGCAGCTGCTCGAAGTGCGCTGGCGGGCGTGGATGACAGCGAACTATCTACAGCGCTGGCTCGCCGACGATGCGTTCTACAAGCTCGAGCTGGCGCGCTTTTCGCAAACCGACAAAGGCGCTGGCAGTGCCGCCATACAAACGCCGCCGTCCGACAACCCCGACCAGCGCATCCAGGAAGACATCAATCTCTTTACCACCTACAGCATTTCGCTGAGCATGGGCCTCCTGAACGCGGTCGTCACCCTGCTGAGCTTTATCGGCATCCTGTGGTCGCTTTCGGGCGCGTTCGCCTTCACGCTGGGCGGGGCCAGCTACTCGATTCCGGGCTTCATGGTCTGGATGGCGGTGCTGTACTGCGCCGCCGGCAGCGTCGTCACGCACTTCATCGGCCGGCCGCAGATCAGGCTCAATTTCCAGCAGCAGCGCGTCGAGGCCGATTTTCGCCACCACATGGTGCGGGTGCGCGAATACAGCGAATCGATCGCGCTCGACAAGGGCGAGGCGGTCGAGCGGGCGCAGCTCGACACGCGCTTTGCCGCCGTGCTGGCGAACTACCTGCGGCTCATCAAAAAGCAGAAAAACCTGGTCTGGTTCACCAACTTCTTCGGCCAGGCGGCGGTTGTTTTCCCTTTCATCGTCGCCGCGCCGCGCTTTTTCAGCGGCGCGATCCAACTCGGGCAGCTGATGCAGATTGCGTCGGCGTTCGGCCGGGTGCAGGACTCGCTGAGCTGGCTGGTCGATAACTATTCGAGCCTGGCCGCCTGGCGCGCCACGACCGACCGCCTGACCAGCTTTGAGGACAATATTAGTGCCGTCACGCAGCAGGGACGGGCGCAAACAGCTATTAGTTTAATAGCAAACGACGCGCATCCGGTGGCGCCCGACACGCTGGCGGTCAGCGGCTTGTCGCTGCGCCTGCCAAATGGCCAGGCGTTGCTCAGCGAGGTGTCGCTGCGCGCGCAGTCCGGCGAAAGCGTGCTGCTCAAGGGCCCGTCGGGCAGCGGCAAATCGACGCTGTTTCGCGCGCTGGCGGGCATCTGGCCGTTTTCCACGGGCCGGACGCATCTGCCGGAAAACGCGATGTTCATCCCGCAGCGGCCGTACTTTCCCGACGGCAGCCTGCGCAATGCGCTGGCCTATCCCGAGCCCGCGGCAAATTACGACGACGCGGCCCTGACGCGGGCGCTGAACGATGCGCTGCTGCCGCAACTGGCGAGTCGACTCGATGATGAAGACGCCTGGAGCCAGAAGCTCTCGGGCGGCGAGCAGCAGCGCCTGGCGATCGCCCGGGTGCTCTTGAAAAAGCCGCGCTGGATTTTCGCCGACGAAGCGACCAGCGCGCTCGACGAGCAAGCCGAAAAAACGCTCTACGACAAGCTCGTCGCCAGCGTCGGGGCGCGGCAAGGCAGCATCGTCTCGATCGCGCACCGCCCGAGCGTCGCGGCCTTTCACGCCAGAAGCTGGACGCTGGAAAAGCTGCCCGAGGGCGCGCCCGCGCTGTTCCATATTGAGGAAAGCCGCCCGGAGGGCCGCTGGTACCCCGACACGCAGGTAGAGGAACAAAAATGAAAGTGATGATTTTGCGCCCAGGCTTAAGCGCAAAACGAAGACATAGCTTTGGCTATGGCGAGGCTTTGCAACGACGGCATGGGTGTGAAAGCGCGCTTTCATGTTCCGATACTTGCGTGTCTGGGTACTAGATGCCCGAGACTCTCCAGCCTCCCAGCGCGCCCGCCGCCGAATCGCTGTCGGCCTGGGGGCCGATGAAGCTGCCGGTGTTCCGCCTGCTCTGGACCACCTGGCTGGTCGCCAACACCTGCATGTGGATGAACGACGTCGCCGCCGCCTGGCTCATGACGTCGATGACGACGACGCCGATCTGGGTGGCGCTGGTGCAGTCGGCCTCGACGCTGCCGGTGTTTCTGCTGGGACTGCCCAGCGGCGCGCTAGCCGACATCCTGGACCGGCGGCGCTATTTCATCATGACGCAGTTCTGGATCGCGGGCGTCGCGACGCTGTTGTGCATCGCGGTGCTGTCCGGCGTCATGACGCCCGCGCTGCTGCTGGCGCTGACCTTCGCCAACGGCATCGGCCTGGCGATGCGCTGGCCGGTGTTCTCGGCCATCGTTCCCGAACTCGTTCCGCGCAGCCAGCTGCCGGCGGCGCTGGGCCTGAACGGCGTGTCGATGAACGCGTCGCGCATCATCGGCCCGCTGTTGGCCGGCGGCCTCATCGCCAGCGCCGGGACGGCCTGGGTGTTCGTGCTCAACGCGGCGCTGTCGGTGATTTCCGGCTTTGTCGTCATGCGCTGGCGGCGCGAGCATGTTCCGAGCCCGCTGGGCCGCGAGCGGCTGTTCAGCGCCATGCGTGTCGGCGTTCAGTTCGTCAGCCAGTCGGCGCGGCTGCGGGCGGTGCTGGTGCGGGTCGCGCTGTTCTTCCTGCATTCGACCGCGCTGCTGGCGCTGCTGCCGCTGGTGGCGCGCGGCCTGCGCGGCGGCGACGCCGGCACTTTCACGCTGCTGCTGGCGTCGATGGGCGCCGGCGCCATCATCGCCGTCATGTTCCTGCCGCGCCTGCGCCAGGCGATGACGCGCGACACGCTGGTGCTGCGCTCGGTGCTGCTGCAGTCGGCGGCGACGGCCGTCATGGCGTTTGCGCCGAGCGCCTGGGTCGCCGTGCCGGCCATGCTGCTCAACGGCATGGCCTGGATCACCTGCGCCAATTCGCTCAGCGTGTCGGCCCAGCTGGCGCTCCCGGACTGGGTGCGGGCGCGCGGCATGTCGATGTACCAGATGGCGATCATGGGCGCGAGCGCGACGGGGGCGGCGCTGTGGGGCCAGGTCGCCACGCTTGCGACCGTTCCCGCCAGCCTGGTGGCGGCGGCTGTCAGCGGCAGCATCTGTATGCTGCTGGCGCAGCGCTGGGTGCGCGACCTGAGCATCGAGGAAGACCTGACGCCGTCGCGCGAATTCAGGACACCGATGGTCGATGCGCCGCCGGACACGGGCCGCATCGAGGTGACGGTCGAATACCTGATCGACCCGGCGCGCGCAGGCGATTTTCGCGCCGTCATGCTTGAAAGCCGCCGCAGCCGCGTCGGCCAGGGGGCGCTGGAGTGGGAACTGCTGCGCGACATCAACCAGCCCGGACGGTTTCTCGAGCGCATGGTCGATGAGTCCTGGACCGAGCATTTGCGCCGTTTCGACCGCGTCACCGCCAGCGATGTGGCGCTGCGCGAGCGCAAGCTGGCGTTTCATGTCGCAGACGGGCCGCCGCTGGTGACGCGCTGCGTGGTCGAGGAGCTGGAGCGGCCCTAAATTGCTGGAGACAAGCTTGAAGAAAGACAGACGCAACTTCACCCAGGCCGTGCTGCTTTTACCTGCGGCGCTGATGGGCATCAACAGCACTTCGGCATTCGGCCAGACACAGATACCGCCAGGTCCGATCCGATTCATCATTCCTTGTAGTCCCGGCTCGGGTCCGACACCATTGCCCGAACGGCGGGAATGGCTTTGGACGTCAAGGATCACCCAATAACAACGCCTGCCGCGATGATCGACATTTACGATCCTGTCATGCCACTACGCGCGCCAAGATGCCCGATCGGTTTCCACTGGTTCAGCAGGTGTTAACCCGTGCCGCCTCGTCGCCCGAACTGCTGGCCGGCCAGGAAAAGCAAGCTGGGCGCCGAAGGCTCGCAAATCCTGACCAATGACCCCGAGCGCGGCCCGATGCGCGTAACGGAGAAATAGACCACTGGAATTGCGTGGGGCTTTCCTCACGCTTGTCCCGCATAGCGCGCATAGCCGCGCGCCCGCAATTCGCAAGCCGGGCAGTGCCCGCAGCCATAGCCCCAGTCGTGCCGGTGCGCGCGGTCACCCAGGTAGCAGGTGTGGGTATGCTCGATGATCAAATCAACCAGCGCCTGCCCGCCCAGCGAATAGGCCAGCGCCCAGGTATCGGCCTTGTCGATCCACATCAGCGGCGTCTCGATCAGGAAGCGCTTGTCCATGCCCAGCGAAAGCGCCAGCTGCATCGCCTTGATGGTGTCGTCGCGGCAGTCGGGATAGCCTGAAAAATCGGTTTCGCAGACGCCGGTGACCAGCACCTGCAAATCGCGCCGGTAGGCCAGCGCCGCGGCCAGCGTCAGAAACAGCAGATTGCGCCCCGGCACGAAGGTATTCGGCAAACCCGAACTTTCCATCTTGAACGCGACGTCGCGCGTCAGCGAGCACTCGCTGATTTGTCCCAGAACGGCCAGGTCAAGCAGGTGGTCCTCGCCCAACCTGGCGGCCCAGACGGGAAAGCGGGTTTTAATTTCGCGCAGCACATGCAGCCGGGCGTCAAGCTCGACCCGATGCCTCTGGCCGTAGTCGAATGCGATGGTTTCAACACGCTCATAGTTGCAAAGCGCCTGTGCCAGGCAGGTGGTGGAGTCTTGTCCGCCGGAAAATAGCACGAGCGCACTGGTGTGGACACGCCGACCGGCCACAATCGGTTGCTGGGTAGCTGCGGAAGTATTCATGGCAAGCCGACTCGGAAATTGCGTTATTGTCGCTTGACCCGGTCAAGCCAGCCAGTGAAGGCGCCGTTGGGCGGTCCCTCACCATCGAAGGGAAAAAGCTGGAACAGGCCCGCAAAAGCTACGCTGCGAGCAAGCGATACCGGGCAGGCTAAATTAGCGGTGAGGCGGCCAACAAATGTGGGTTTATTTCTCAGCGCCACCAAACTGAAGGACAAGTGCCTCGACACCGCTTGCTGAAGCGCGCGCTTGGAGTGGTGGGTCGTTTGGTCCGACAAAAAATATCGACCACTTTGCATAGCTGATGGCGTCAAACTCCAGAGAACCATTAAGTATCAGGTAAAACTGGCCGCCAGAATCGACGACCGATGGGCCACAGATCGGCTGCATGGAACCTGCACGAAGTACCAAGGCTTCAGGCCCGCTCGAGCCGCCGCCAGACTCGATTATCGACTCCAGCGTCTGGCTACCCATTTGCATGAGTACTGGCTCAATACTTAGCGTCAGCGGGAGCAAAAACTGCCGCTTAAGCGACGGACGCAGCTTATCCCGGTAGCCTGGCTTGTGCAGATAGATTGGAGGCCCTGGCTCGGCTTCAGCACGAAAGGTGAAATAAGCACAACCTTGCGGACCTGCGGTTATAGGTCCGTAACCTGTGTATCGATCGGCATAGTGGACTGTTACAGGGCACGACAAACCCTTTTTCCCCATTAGGCCGCCTCCCGCCACGAAAATCTGAAACTGGTCAACCTCATGAAAATGAGGCAGCACCACGTCACGGGACGGCATTTCAATCAAATAGGCGCGCGGCGCACTACCTGCTTCCCGAGACCCGATAAATTCTGTTGCCCAGCGCTCCGCGCCATCGCCGATCGACGCAAACTTATAGCGCTTTTCGCCCATCCCTGAACTGCTGGCTGCATAAATCATATTCAGACGCTTGTCGCCTACCGAGGTGCCGATTCGACAGGAATACCGGACTCACGAATTTGAGCGGTCCACTTCTTGAACTCAGCATCTAAATATTTAAGTGTTGCCGCTTGATCCAATTGAAAAAATTCAGCGCCGCTGGCGGTGAACGTCGCTCTTACCTCTTTGTCTTTCATCACTGTGGTCAGTGCCGCGCGTAATTGCTCCAAGGCATGAGGTGGAGTGTCCCTGCGAACAAACACGCCATACCAGGAGTCAAGCACTAGATCGGGAAATCCAACTTCTCGCGCCACAGGAAGCGCCGGATAAGCCGCGCTTCTGCTGTCACTGAAGCTGACAACGGCTTTGACACGGCCTGAGTCCACCTGCGGACGGGCGCTTGGCGCAGTGTCGATGAACATGTCGACACGGCCGGAGATCAAATCCGAATACACAGACGCGGCGTCTTTATAAGGAACGATAGTTATTTTTATATTGGCCATTTTCGCCAAAGTCGCAGCAAGGACGTGCTGCCCGGAGCCGGTTCCTATTACCGCAAAGTTAAGCTTATTAGGGTTGGCGCGGGCGTATTCGACAATATCTCGAAGCGATGTGAACGCTAGCCCATTGGTGGCGAGGGCAATATAGGGATATTTCACGGCCAGGCCGACGGGAACGAAGTCAGTCGGTGGATCGTAGGGTGCGGGCTTGAATAAAGCCGCGTTAAAAACCATGTTACTGACGCCTCCCATCACCAGGGTGTAACCGTCCGCCGGCGCCTGCAGAGCTGCTTTCGTACCTATTAATGTACCGGCGCCGCTACGATTTTCTATAACCACTGGCTGCTTTAAATACTTTGCCAAAGTCGGCGCTATCGCTCTGGCAACAAAGTCATTCCCACCGGCCGGTCCGGACGGCACGATCAATCTGACAGGATGATCCGGATAGGTCTGTCCTTGCGAAAAAGCAGACACGCACGAAAAAAAAGCAAATATGAGTACGCGTTGCAGTTTCATGGCTCTCCTATGTTTCTTGAAATATTGAAAAGCAAAAGGATCATATGGAAAAAGCCAATGCGCGAAGCATGTGTAGCAATCGCTCGGACTTGGAGCTCAAGAAGCTGAGTCCTATCCTTGACTCGCCTTAAGACGTGCGGTTAGGGGCGCAAAGGCGCCTCTAATCATCCTCAACAGGTCTGTGAAAGATCAGACCCGCTCAGGCCATCACGTCCGCTTGCCTGTGACCATGCGATAGATGAACAGCAGGATGATGGCCCCGATGACCGCCGCGATAAAGCCGGCCGATTCGCCAAACTGATAAAACCCCATGGCCCGGCCAAGATAGGTGGCAACGACCGATCCGACAATGCCGATAAGTGCGGTGATGATGAAGCCGCCGGGATCGCGTCCCGGCATCAGGAATTTGGCGACGATGCCGACGATGAAACCGATGATGATGGTCCAGATAATGCCCATGATTTACTCCTTGGTTACTAACAAAAAAAGAATTCGCCGCGCACTCAAACGGTCAACGGGTCGGCATTCACAGGCGCCATGGCCGTATCCTGCTGAGCCATCAAGGCCTGTTTGCGCTGCTCCAGTTGCTCGCCAAGTTTTACTAGGTCGAGCTTTGTCTTGCGAACCTTGGTGAACATTTCGGTGCGCTCTTCTTTCACATGGTGGTCGATGTACTCACCCAGCACCGTAACCTTGGCATCGAACATCTCGTCCCCGGCGTCCATGCCGCGAATCTGCGCAATCAGGTCCCTTGCGCTTGCATGCTCCACAGTGGCTTCGTTCATCAGCGCATTGTCCTTGATTGCCTTGCGCGTGGCGGGGTAAAAAATCTCGTCTTCGATGGTCGTGTGTATCGTCAGTTCCCGGCAGATCTTATCAGCCAGCTGGCGTTTTTTCGTGGAGGAACGACTGCGGCTTTCGGTCAACGTTTCGTATTCCTTGAACATTGCTTTTACCGCCTTGTGGTCCGCGTCGAGCAGATCGCATGCGTCTTTCTGGCGTTTGACGCTGACGGAAGATTTTGCCGACGCTCGGCCGGCTCCTGTCGATGATGGCGTTTTTACTGCGGCTCTGGTTGCCATGAAACTCCTTGTGATTGTTATGTCGTGGACCGACGCCATGTCGGGCAAGCAGAGGTTCCCATGCGGCCACTGCCCGGCCTGTCGGAAAAAGCTCAAAAAGACGTAGGAATAGTCAGTTGTCGATAGCCGGTCGAGCTTCCAGCCCACTTCTTTCACACGACAAGCCTTTATCTCAAATCCAGCTTCCACAAACCATTTACTCCACCGTCACGCTTTTGGCCAGATTCCTTGGCTTGTCCACATCGGTCCCGCGCGCCACCGCCGTGTGGTAGGCCAGCAGCTGCAGCGGCACCACATGCAGCAGCGGGCTCAAGGCGCCGTAATGCTCGGGCATGCGGATGACGTGAACGCCTTCGCTGCTCTCGATGCGGCTGTCGGCGTCGGCCAGCACGTACAGCACGCCGCCCCGGGCGCGCACTTCCTGCATATTGCTTTTGAGCTTTTCCAGCAGCGCGTCGTTCGGCGCAACGGTCACGACCGGCATGGCGCTGGTCACCAGCGCGAGCGGGCCGTGCTTGAGCTCGCCGGCCGGGTACGCCTCGGCATGGATGTAGCTGATTTCCTTCAACTTGAGCGCGCCTTCGAGCGCGATCGGGTAGTGCAGCCCGCGCCCAAGGAACAGCGCGTTTTCTTTTTTTGCAAAGTCCTCGGCCCAGCTGATGACCTGCGGCTCCAGCGCCAGCACCGCTTGGAGCGCAGCGGGCAAATGGCGCAGCGCCTTGAGGTGACTGGCTTCTTCCTCGCTGCTCAGCCGGCCTTTCGATTGCGCCAGCGCCAGCGTCAGCAAAAACAGGCCCGCCAGCTGGGTCGTGAAGGCCTTGGTCGAGGCGACGCCGATCTCGACGCCGGCGCGCGTGATGTAGGCAAGCCTGCATTCGCGCACCATGGCCGACGTGGCGACGTTGCAGATCGTCAGCGTGCGCGCCATTCCCAGGCTTTGCGCGTGGCGCAGCGCGGCCAGCGTGTCGGCGGTTTCGCCGCTCTGGGTGATGGTGACGACCAGCGTTTTCGGACTCGGTACCGAGCTGCGGTAGCGGTATTCGCTGGCGACTTCGACCTGCGTCGGAATTTTCGCGATCGACTCCAGCCAGTATTTGGCCGCGCAGCCGCTGTAGTAGCTCGTGCCGCAGGCCAGGATCAGCACCGACTCGATCTTCTCGAAGACCCGCCAGGCGCCGTCGCCGAACAGCTCGGGCGAGATGCCGGGCACCGCATCGAGCGTGTCGGCGATGGCGCGCGGCTGCTCGAAGATTTCCTTTTGCATGTAGTGGCGGTAGGGGCCGAGTTCGGCCGCGCCGCTGTGCGCATAAACCGTCCTGACCGGGCGCTCGGCGCGCTGGTGGCTTCGGTCGAAAATCCAATATCTGCCGAGCTGCAGATCGACCAGGTCGCCCTCTTCCAGGTAAACGATCTGGTCGGTCACCCCGGCCAGCGCCATCGCGTCGCTGGCCAGAAAAGTCTCGCCATTGCTAGCGCCGACGCCCAGGATCAGCGGCGAGCCGGCCCGCGCGCCGACCACGCGGTGCGGCTCGTCCTTGCAGAACGCGGCGATCGCGTACGCGCCGTGCAACTGCGCCACGGTGGTCTTGAGCGCCTCGAACAAATCGCCGTCATAGACGCTGTCCATCAAATGCACGATGACTTCGGTGTCGGTCTGGCTCTCGAACACATAGCCTTTGGCCTGCAGCGACGCACGCAGCTCGTCGTGGTTTTCAATGATGCCGTTGTGCACCAGTGCGACCTTGGCCTGACGCGCCGAACCGCCGGTGCCCGCGCCGTGGCTGAAATGCGGATGCGCGTTGTGCACCGCCGGAGCGCCGTGCGTCGCCCAGCGGGTGTGCGCGATGCCGGTGCCGCCCTCGATATGTTCGCTGGCGACCTGCTGCTCCAGCTCGGCGACGCGCGACGTGCTGCGCGTGCGCTTCAGGCCGCCCGCATAGACGGCGACGCCGCAGGAGTCATACCCCCGGTATTCCAGCCGCTGCAGGCCCTGCACCAGGATGGGAACAATATTCCGGCTGGAAACCGCTGCAACGATGCCACACATATGAATAACGCCTTTTAAAATTAGTCCCTTGGGCCGACTCAACCCACCCCTGTCGCCGACACATCGGTTTTACCATTCAAATGTCTGGTTTCTTAACCGGTCGCGACCAGTTCGCAATGCTCGCCTGCCTGCCGCGCGCAACACTCAGGGTGTCCGCCGGCGTGCTTTCGGCGATGGTCGAGCCAGCGCCGACCGTGCCCCCGCGCCCGATCGTCACCGGCGCAACCAGTACGCAGTTGCTTCCCACATGCGCGTCGGCCTCGATCACCGTGCGGTGCTTGTTCGCGCCGTCGTAATTGGCGGTGATGCTGCCGGCGCCGTAGTTCACCCGCTCGCCGACCGTGGCGTCGCCCAGGTACGCCAGATGATTGGCCTTGGCGCCCCGGCCCAGCGTCGAATTCTTGACCTCGACGAAATTGCCGATATGCACTTCGGCGCCCAGGTCGGCGCCGGGCCGCAGCCGCGCGAACGGCCCGATCATCGCGCCCTCGCCGACCCGAACACCGGACTGTTCGCCGTCGATATGGGTGAAGGGATGAATCACCGCGCCGGCGCCGATCGTCGCGTTGGCGATCACGCAGTTCGCGCCGATGCGCACGCCATCGCCCAAGGCGACCTGGCCGTCGAACACGCAGTTCACGTCGATCTCGACATCCTGGCCGCAGGTGAGCGCGCCGCGAACGTCGAAGCGCGCCGGATCGGCCAGCCGCACGCCGCCCTCCATCAGCTCGGTCGCGCGGCGCCGCTGATACACGCGCTCGAGCTCGGCCAGCTGCACCGGGCTGTTGACGCCGGCGACCTGCGCCGCATCCAGAATCCGGTGCGCCACCACGGCGACGCCGTCGCCAGCCGCGAACTTCACGATGTCGGTCAGGTAATACTCGTTTTGGGCATTGCGGTTGTCCAGCCGCCCCAGCCAGCGCCGCAGCAGCCGCGTCGGCACGGCCATGATGCCGCTGTAAATTTCGGTGATGGCGCGCTCGGCCGCGCTCGCGTCCTTGTGCTCGACGATGGCGCGCACCTGGGCGGACGCCTGCGCGCCGGCGCGAACGATGCGGCCGTATCCTGTCGGGTCGGCCAGCTCGAGCGTGAGGAGCGCCAGCCGCTGGCCATCGCACGCATCGATCAGCGCTTGCAGCGTGGCCGGCTGGGTCAGCGGCACGTCGCCCGAGAGCACCAGCGTGACGCCGTCGTCCAGCAGCAAGGGCAGCGCCTGCTGAACCGCGTGGCCGGTTCCCAGCTGCGGCTCCTGAAGCGCGAATTTCACGCTTAAACCGGCTGTATCGCCCGTCCTGCGTTCACAGGCTGCTTCCACTTCCATAGCGCCGTGGCCGACGATCACGATCGCCTCGCGCGCCGACAGCTGCGCGGCACAGTCCATCACGCGCAACAGCAATGCCTGCCCGCCGAGCCGGTGCAGCACCTTGGGCAGCCTGCTTTTCATGCGCGTGCCTTTGCCGGCGGCCATGATGACAACGTCGAGGGGGAGAACGGCCATGAAATTCCTGTCAAATTTTTAAGTGTGAAAACTGGCCCGGCGGGCTATAAAAGCGGAATCTGGCGCGGCGGCGAATCGAAACGATCGACCTCACGAATCGGTGCCCGATCAGATAACGCGCATGTCGCTGACTTCCTGCCGTGGCCCAATCAAATTGCCGAAAGCAAAAGTTCAGGGTTTGCCACTACCCATCGGCTGCTAATTTTGTAACGAAATATCCAGTCTGTATACCGCATAAAAAGCTTGCGCCCTAGGCTTTTGTCTGGGATCAGCTTGCTGCCGGCCCGCACGGTCAATGCGCTGTTGCGAAAGCCCTGAATGTAGCGCAGCTGTTGCGGTAAAACAGGCATGGAAGCATGCGTTGCGCGCTGTCGGCAGGCGGCGTCAGATGATGAAAGACTGTCGATCGGAGCGAAACAATGTTCATGATTGTCATTAGTGGAACAACTTGAAACTGGATGGGTGTTTTTACGTTGCCAGTTCGACAACGGTCCGTTACATTTTTCTTCGACTATGGAAAAAATTTTAGCGCTTCAGGAATTCCTATACATCAGCAAGCTTGCAGCGGATGCGCCGGTCCGTGTGGTAGCGGATATCGCCGTCAAGTCGCGCAGCGCCAACCAGAGCCGGGACATCACCGGCCTCTTGATTTTCGACGGCTTGCATTTTTGCCAGCAGTTCGAGGGCAGCGACGTCGAAGCGGCGGCGTTGATGAACCGCATCCGCGCCGACCCGCGCCATATCGACGTGGAAATTCTGCATCACGGCCCTCTGACCGAACGCCGTTTCAAGCGCTGGAGCCTGGGCTACACGTCGGTGGACGACATCGAAGTGCTGGCACGCCTGGAGCGATTGCAGGGGCGCGATGCGGTCGAGGCCTTCATGGGTCTGCTGACAAGCCTCGATCTGGACGGATGAGCACGTCAAGCTGCCCAGACCACGCCCTGGTCATTGAGCAGCACATCGAGCGGCACGTCGTGCGGCTCGGGCAGCAAGTCGGGCAGCCAGCCGTGGCTGTAGCCCAGGCCGACCGTCACGGGGCGCGGTTCGAGCAAAGCCAGCGTCCGGTCGTAAAACCCGCCGCCGTAGCCCAGCCGAAAGCCGCCCGGCCCGTAGCCGACGCAGGGAACGAACAGCAGCGTCGGCACGATGACCTCGGTGTCCTTGGGTTTTGGAATGCCGTAGGCGTCTTCCTCCATCGGGCAGCCGGGATACCAGGCGTGAAACGTCAGTGTCCGGAGCAGCTTGTCCACCACCGGCAGGCCGATCTTGCGCGGCGACCGGTTTGCTATGCTTTCAGTAGCTAACTGTGTCCGCCCCGCTTGCGAAAGCGTCGTATTTTCCTGGAATTCCGGACTCAGCACGGCGTCTTCCTGCCAGCGGTAGAGCGCCGGCAGCGGATCGAACTCGCCCTTGATCGGCCAGTAGGCGCCGATCACCTCGTGCGGCGAGCCGACGAGCCAGATGCGCATCACGCGCTGCAGCAGATCGGCGCGCGCCAGCCGGTCGGGCATGTCCAGGCGGGCTTGCACCAGCGCTTGTCGTGTACTTAATTTGTCCATAATTGGGTGATGCTATACAAATTATTTTTCAGCGCGGCGATTTCCGTCTTTCTGGCCGCGCCGGCTTGCTCGCAGACTTCGCCAAACGTCCTGTCGCCCGGCGCGAACGCCGCCGGCGACAGCCTGGTCGTCGAGATGAGCAAAGCCTTCCGGCGCGGCGACAAGGCGCGGCTGGCGCAGCTGCTGCCGCTGGCTAGGGGCCACGCGCTCGAGCCGTGGGCTGCGTACTGGGAGCTCAAGGCCCGGCTGGGCGACGCCGGCGCCCAGGAGGTGCAGGCCTTTTTGGCGCGCTACGCCGGCACGTACCAGGAGGATCGGCTGCGCAACGACTGGCTGCTGCTGCTCGGCCAGCGCCGCGACTGGGCCGGTTTCGCGGCCGAATACCCGAACTACCGCATGAACGACGACAAGGAGGTGCGCTGCTATGCGCTGCTCGTCGAGCAATTGCAGAATCCGGCGCCCGATGCGCGCCTGGCGAGCGAGGTGCGCAAGAACTGGCAGGCGCAGCGCGATGCCGACGACGGCTGCACCGCGGCGGCCGCGCGGCTGGCCGGCGCCCGGCGCCTGACGCCGCTCGACGTTTGGCAAAAAGCGCGGCTGGCGCTCGAAGCCAACCGGCCGCGC
The DNA here is from genome assembly GCA_964236835.1 of uncultured Polaromonas sp. Lineage (GTDB taxonomy): Bacteria > Pseudomonadota > Gammaproteobacteria > Burkholderiales > Burkholderiaceae_C > Polaromonas. Next base: position 1,673 of record CAXSGT010000067.1, on the reverse strand, counting down.
GCCGCCAGCGACGCCGTCGCCATCGTCGCGCCCGAGGCGCTGGAGATGGTGGGCGAGCTGAGCGCCAGCCCCATCAAATTCCTCACCGGCAAATACCTGGCGCTGCGAGCGCTGCGCAAGGAAATCATCACGCTGGCGCTGGTCCGGCTGGCGGCCACCGATTCCGAAGCCGCCGCCGGCCAGCTCGACGGCAAATGGGCGGCGCAGCTCAGCGCCGAGGAGCGCAACTGGCTCTGGGGCCTGATCGGCAAGCAGACCGCCAGCCGCCTGGGCACGCAGCCCGCAAGCGACGCGCTGCGCTATTACGCCAAGGTCAGCGACGACGCCAACTTGAGCGACGACATGCTGGTTTGGAAGGCACGCGCCGCGCTGCGCGCCGGCGGCCAGCCGAACTGGCCGCTGGTGCTAAAAACCGTCAACGCCATGAGCGACGACGCGCAAAAAGAGCCGGTCTGGGCGTACTGGAAGGCGCGCGCGCTGCTGGCCGCGGCGCCGCAAGGCCAGGCGCCGGCGAGCGCGATGGCGCCGCAGCGCGTCGAAGGCTTGCAGCTGCTGCAGTCGATCGCGTCGGTGAACGGCTTTTACGAGCAGCTGGCGCTCGAAGACCTGGGATTGAAAATCTCCGCCCCGCCCAAACCGGCGCCGCTCACGGCCGAAGAAAAGGAAGCCGCGCGCGTCAACCAGAGCCTGAACCGCGCCGCCTACGCCATCGTCATCGGCCTGCGTTCCGAGGGCGTACGCGAATGGAACTATGCGACCAACCTGGCGCAGCGCGGCGGCATGGGCGAGCGCGAGCTGCTCGCCGCCGCGCAGTTCGCCTGCGACCGGCAAATCTGGGACCGCTGCATCAACACCAGCGACCGCACCAAAACCGAAATCGACTTCGGCCAGCGCTTTCCGATGCCGTTTCAGGCCGCCGTGGTCAAGCGCAGCCAGGGCATCGGCCTCGATCCGGCGTATGTCTATGGCCTGATCCGGCAGGAAAGCCGCTTCATCATGGAGGCGCGCTCGGGCGTCGGCGCGTCGGGGCTGATGCAGGTGATGCCGGCGACGGCGCGCTGGACCGCGAACAAAATCGGCTTGGCTGGCTTCACGCCCGAGCAGATCAACGACCGGGACACCAACATCACGATCGGCACGGCCTACCTGAAGTTCGCGCTCGACGACCTGGGCGGCTCGATGCCGATGGCCGCCGCCGCCTACAACGCCGGCCCGGGCCGGCCGCGCACTTGGCGCGGCCAAAGCGGCGCGCCGGTGCTCGACGCCGCCGTCTGGGCGGAAAACATTCCGTTTTCCGAAACCCGCGACTACGTGAAGAAAGTGCTGTCGAACACGACGAATTACGCCGCCATCCTGACCGGCCAGCCGCAGTCGCTGAAAAGCCGGCTCGGCCTTATCGGGCCGCGTGACGAGTCGCTGCCCGAGCCGTATCTGGATTTGCCCTGAGCTTCGTCGCGTTCAGCCTCAGGCCGGCGTCTTCGCATCGTTGCGCCAGGCGACCGGAAAGAAAAAATCGTCCTCCGGCCGAACGCCGGCGGCGAGCTGCGGGTCTCCCGTCACCTTCATCGTCGCAGGCCGCGGATCCCACAACGCATCGGCGCCGAAGTAGCGCGTTGAGATCGCCGCGCGCCTGAGTTTCGGCGAAAAGTTTCCAGGCGCGCCGTGCACCGTCA
>CAXSGT010000066.1:0-15531 GCA_964236835.1 uncultured Polaromonas sp. | reverse complement strand
GGTTGACGAGCAGCGCCAGCGGCTGCATGGCGGTGCGGGCGATCGGCGTGAAGTCCTTCAGCGTGGCGTAGGGCAGCTTGGCGTAGAGGGCCGGGTTGATGACCATCACGCCAGTGTTGGCCAGCATCAAGGTATAGCCGTCGGGCACGGCTTTCATCACATCCTGCGCGCCCACCGTGCCGCCGGCGCCGGACTTGTAGTCGATGACGATGGGCTGGCCGAGCACCGCCTGCAGCCGTTCGGTCAGCAGCCGGGCATGCTGGTCGAGCGGCCCGCCGGCCGGAAAGCCAATCACGACGCGGATCGGTTTTTCGGGAAAAGCCGCGAATGCAAGGCTGCTTGCCGCGACAAGCAATGCGGCCAGGCCAGCTTTGGCTGGGTACATGCAAATCTCCTTTGACGGCGCAATTGCGCCGCGGCCTACTTCCAGGCCGCGCGGGTGCGAATCTCCTCCAGCGACGCGCGCGCCTCGCGAATCACGCCCTTGGGATCGATCGCCGTCAGCCTGCCCTGGTCTTTCAGGATGCGGCCATCGACGACGACCAGACCGATATTTTGCGGCTGCATGCATTCGACGATCATGTTGGCGGGGTCGGTGAACACGCCCATGTTCAGCCCGTTCGTGGACACCATGATGAGGTCGGCGCGTTTGCCCGGCGCCAGCGAGCCGACCTTGTCGTCGATGCCGAGCACCCTGGCCCCGTCGATGGTGGCGAGTTGCAGCGCGCGCCGGGGCGACAGCTTGAACATATTGGCCGACTGCATGTTCGCGACGCCGACGCACGCGCTCATCGCCTTCGACATGTCGGCCGAGCCGGCCTGCGGCGCGGTGTCGATGCCGATGCCGACCTTGACGCCGGCGTTCATGTATTCGAGCAGCTTCACATTGCCGTAGCCGGCGCGCATCTCGGTCAGCGGCGTGATGCTGACAGACGCGCCGCTGTCCTTGACCATCTGCAGCTCATCGGGCCGGGTTCCCACGGCGTGGACGATGTTGATGTCCGGGCCGAGCAGCCCCGCTTTCTGGTGCGCCTCGATGTGGCCGGTGCGATCGCCCGTGGTGGCGATATGCACCGTGACGGGAATGCCAAGGCTGCGCGCTTTCTCAAGCTCGGTGCGATACACCTCGGGCGGCGCCCACTCGCTTCGGTACATGCCGCGCCAGGCCATGCCCAGATCGATCAGGCCGTCGTTCGAATACCTCGACCAGTCCCGGTGCATGCCGGCCAGGTCGTCGAGCCGGATCAATTCCTTGTCCGACTGATCGATCTGCTGGCCGAACGACCAGCGGCCGCGCAGCCCGGCGTCCTTGATGGCGAAGACGTCGGCTTCGGCATGCGCGCGGCTGCGCACGTTGTGAAACCAGCTGTGAACCGTCGTGATTCCGGCGTTCAGCGCCTCGGCGGTCCCGAGGCGCGTGCTGTTGTAGATGTCGCGGGGCGTCATCACGGCGCCGAAGCGGGAAATGGTGGGATAAAAGCCGATCTCGGGGCGCTCGCCGACGAAGCTGCGAAACAGCGTATGCCACAGATGCCAATGGGTGTCGACGAGCCCGGGCAGCACGATTGCATCGTCGCCTTCGATGACCCGGGCGCCGGCCGGTATCGGCAGGTCTTTCTGCACCGCGACGATCACGCCGTTGCGCACATGGATCGACGCGCGCGGCATTTCGCCCAGCGCAGCGTCCATCGTCAGGATGCAGGCGTTGCGGACGACAAATTCTCCGCGCCGGGGAAGGTCGCCGAAAGTTGCTGTGCGGGTCGCGCCGCTCGCGGTCCTGGCAAAGGCGGTGGGGCTCGCAAGGCCCGCGGCGGCGGTGCCGTAAGCGGCTATCGAGCCGATAAAGCGGCGGCGGCTGCATGCCGCCGCGGCGCTGTCCGAGCTGGCCTGGATGGGTGTATACAGCATTGCCTGTCTCCTTTGTAGTTGAACGATCCGACGCGCAAAATTCCTGCCCGGGGCAGCCGTGGAGCCGAGCTTGTTCAAGGCCCGAATGGGCCGCGAGGCGGAACGCCTATTCGGCGACGATGTGCAAATCCTTGACCAATTCGGCATTGCGCGCGTAAGTGCCCTGCGCCTGCCGGCCCGCGTCGGCCGCGCTGCCGCCCAGGACCTGCACGCCCATGCCGCGCAGGCGCTCGCGCACGTCGGGCGTCGCCAGCACGGCATTGATCTCGCTGTTCAGGCGTTGCAGCACAGCGGGCGGCGTCCCGGCGGGCGCAAGCATCTGGAAATAGACCGCCACCTCGACGCCGGCAATGCCCGATTCGGTCAATGTCGGCAGGTTGGGAATCAGCGCCGAGCGCTGTTTTTCGACCAGCGCGATCGGCACCAGCTTGCCGGCGGCGATGAACGGCGCGGCGCCGGCCAGCGCGGTGAACGCCAGCGGCAGCTCGCCGGCCAGGACGGCGTTGATTCCCGGCAGCACGCCCCGGTACGGCACATGGTTCAGCTGCGTTCCGGTGGCGCGCTTGAACATCTCGCCGGCGATGTGCATCGGCGAGCCGGTTCCGGGGCTGGCGTAGTTCGCCCCGCCGTTGCGCTTGAGGTAGGCCACCAGCTCCTGCGGCGTCTTGACGTTGATCGAAGGACTGGCGACGATCAGCACCGGCGCGCTGCCGGCGGTCAGCATCGGCGTCAGGTCTTTGATGACGTCGAAGTTCGCGCCGCCCGCCTTGGGCGTCAGAATCGGCGCCATATAAATGTCGCTCGGCGCAATTGCAATGGTGTAGCCGTCGGGCGCCGCGCGCGCGACACTGGAAACGCCGACCAGGCCGCTGGCGCCGGGCCGGTTGTCCACCACGACCGGCTGGCCGAGCCTTGCGGGCAGCCGCTCGGCGAGCATCCGCGCGATCAGGTCGTTGCTCGAGCCCGGCGCCACCGGCACCACCAGCGTGATCGGCTTGCTCGGGCTCCAGCTCTGCGCCAGCGCGGCGCCGGTCGATAGCGCCAGCGCGGCGCCCGCGACGATGCAGTTGAAAAGATGCTTAGTCATGTTGCTGTCCTTGATTTCAATGTTGAGCCTGGAAGCAGCGCGATGCCGCTGCTGCCGAGGCGGTCGATGATAGGCAAAATCGCCGCGCAGATCAAATAGCTAAATCCAATACGCCTATGGATAAACTGGCAAACCCCGGCGCAATTCACTTCCAAAACGGCCTGACGCCGGCGAATGCTTCGAGCTCGTGCAGGCAGGCCAGGGCATTGGGCGCGCGCCGGGCGCTGAGCCAGCCGACGCTGAACCAGGCCTTTTTGTCCTTTGCGGCCAGCGCGCGGTAGGCCGCCAGCGCCGTGAGTTCGTCGTTGTACAGGCCGAGCGCGTCCTGCACCGGTTTCAGCCCGGCGACAAACTTCTTGAAGCTGCCGGCGGAAAACAGCGGCGCCACGAATTCGGCGAAATAGCGCAGCCGCTTGAGGCGCTTGCGCACCCGGTGCTGCCGGGTTTCATCGAGCGAAAGAAATTTGCGGCCGTCCTTCACGGTCTTTGCATGCAGTTTGCTCAACCGCCGACGCAGCGCTTTTTTCGCGGCTCGATGATCCAGGCTGCCGCCTTCCGGCCGGGCGCCATGCGCCAGGCCGACGATGCCAAGCAAGGTATCCTGGAACGCCGGCGACCGAACCGCCGCACCCGCGTCGGCCTGCCCGGCGCCAAAAAAGCGCCGCGTGTCCACCGCTGGCCCGCCCGCCGCCTCGATCTGCGGCTGCACGCTGAGCAGCACATGGCTGCTGTCGCGATGCTGGCCCAGCACCCTGAACACATCGACCAGCGGCGCCTCCCACGCCGGATCGATGCCTCCGGCCAGGGGTTGAAACTCGCGCAGCGCCGTTCGCAGCCGCCGCAGGCCGACGCGCAGTTGATGAACGTGCTCATGTTGGTCGCTGCCGCCCGCGACCTCGCTGGCGTTGCCCAGAACCTGCGCCAAGCACGACTGCAAGACCGCCACGGCGATCTGGTCTCCCGTGCTACGGCGGCCGAATTCCGGCGCAGTCGCAGTGACCGCGGGTCCAAAAGGAGTGCCGCCGCCCAGGCGCTGGCCTTTCATCGATTTGGAGATCACGCTCAGCCACAGCCCGTGCCGGGCGCACCAGTCGCGCGCCAGCTCAACCGCATGCTCGGCGCTTCCACGCTTCAACTCGACCTCGAGCTCGCACAGCGGCGTGCTGTGCGGCCCGGAAACAACTTGGCCAACGTCGAGCGCGACTTCCATCAGCGATCCACCCATCTCGATATTTCGGCTCAAGCGCCAGACATCGGTTTCATAGAGCAGCAGCAAGCCCGGAATCGCGTCGCCGGAGGCCAACCCCAGCGCTTGCGCGATGCGCTCGCCGATCGGCGTGCCGGCATGGCGCGCCAAGTCCGCAGCTGGCACGGCGCCGCCAGCCTGCCGGGCCAGGTCGACGTTGTGCTCCAGCCGTTGCAGCGGGCCGCCGCCCGGCGCCTTGGCGGTCTGCACCCAGCGTCGGCCTTCCTTGCGCAGCCGAAGCACAATGCCGCGGCGCGCCAGCGCGCCATCCTCGGTGTCGAGGTAGCGGGCCTGAAGATGCTGGCGGACAGTCTTGCCTTCGCGCACAGCCGCCTCGACCTGCGCCAAGCGATCTGGGGGAATTTCGAGCTTGAGTTCAAATTCCATGATGAAATAGGCCATTTGCGCATATGGAGTATGCGTAGTTTGCTATTAAAAAAATAGTGGATATCTATATTTTTGCGCTAAAGCGACATCCCGGCTGTGCGCATCAGCAGACGAAGCCCGTAGGCCACAACGCCCAGTGCGGCCACGCTGGCGAGCCAGATTCCCGCCAGCCAGGCGAGGCGCCTGGTCCAGCCGCGCCAGCCGGGCCGGTCAACGCGAGCGGACGGGCTTTTACCCGCATCAGTGGTAGCCGTGCGTCGCATCGACCTTGCCGCGAAACACGTAGTAGCTCCAGGCGGTGTACATCAGGATCAGCGGGAGAATCAACAGCGCGCCGACCAGTGCGAAGCCCTGGCTTTGCGGCGGCCCGGCCGCGGCCCAGATCGAGATGCCGGGCGGAATGATGTGCGGCCACAGGCTGATGCCCAGGCCGCTGTAGCCGAGAAAAACGATGCACAGCGTCAGCACGAAGGGCGCGTTGTCCGACGGTCCGGCCAGCGATTTGCGCAACTGCCATGCCGCGAGCACCACCAGCAGCGGCACCGGCGAAAACCACAGCCAATTGGGCCAGCTGAACCAGCGCCGGGCGATCTCGGGACTCGCCAGCGGCGTCCACAGGCTGATGGCGGCGATCACCGCCAGCAGCGCCCAGGTCAGCGGCCGGGCGATGGCTTTCATGCGCGCCTGCAAAGGGCCGTCGGTTTTCAGAATCAGCCAGGTGCATCCCAGCAGGGCGTAGGCCGCCAGCAGCCCGAGGCCGGTAAAAATCGAAAACGGCGTCAGCCAGTCGAGCGCGCCGCCCGAATAGGCGCGGCCGGTGACTTTGATGCCCTGCAAAAAAGCGCCCAGCGCCACGCCTTGAAAAAAAGTCGCCGCCACCGAGCCGCCGATGAACGCCTTGTCCCAGAAATGGCGCCGCTTTGCGCTCGCCTTGAAGCGAAACTCGAACGCCACGCCGCGAAAGATCAGGCCCAGCAGCATAAAGACCAGCGGCAGGTACAAAGCGCTCAGCACCACCGCATACGCCATCGGAAAAGCCGCTAGCAGGCCCGCGCCGCCGAACACCAGCCAGGTTTCATTGCCGTCCCAGACTGGCGCCACCGTGTTCATCATCACGTCGCGGTCGGCCTCGCCTGTGAAAAACGGATAGAGCAGGCCGATGCCCAGGTCGAACCCGTCCATCACGACATACATCATGATGCCGAACAGGATGATGACGGCCCACAGCAGCGACAGATCGATTCCCATGGCTTTCTTATCCTCCGGCTGCCGGCTGGGGCGGGGTTTTTTCGGAATCCGGCGCGGCCGACAGCGGACGCATCGCCTGCCGCGGCTGTCCCGGGCCGCCAGGCACCGGGCTGGCGCCCTCATGCAATTCCGGGCCTTTCGCCATCAAGCGCAGCAGATAGACCGCGCCGGCGCCGAAAACGACGAAATAAACCACCACGAACAGTGCCAGCGTCAGCCCCAGCTGGGCAGCGCCGTGATGCGACACGCCGTCGGCGGTTCGCATCACGCCGTAGACCACCCAGGGCTGGCGGCCGATTTCCGTGGTGCACCAGCCAGCCAGAATGGCGACGATTCCGGCCGGTCCCATGCCGAGCGCGAAGCGCAGCAGCGGACGCGACTGAAACAGCGTGCCGCGCCAGCGCGCCCACAACGCCCACATGCCCAGCAGGATCATCAGCAGGCCGAGCCCGACCATCAGCCGGAAGGTCCAGAACACGACCGTCGCGTTCGGCCTGTCGGCGGGCTTGAAGTCCTTCAGGCCGGGAAACTGGCCGTCCCAGCTGTGCGTCAGGATCAGGCTGCCAAGGTGCGGAATTTCAAGCGCGAAGCGATTTTTCTCGGCCGCCATGTCGGGCCAGCCGAAGAGCGTCAGCGGCACCGCCTCGCCCGGCCGGTTTTCCCAGTGGCCCTCGATGGCGGCGATCTTGGCCGGCTGGTGTTTGAGCGTGTTGGCGCCATGAAAGTCGCCGATCAGCGCCTGCAGCGGCGCCACCGCCAGCAGCATCCACATCGCCATCGACGTCATCTTGCGGACGGCCGGATTGTCGTTGCCGCGCAGCAAATGCCAAGCCCCCGACGCGCCCACCAGCAATGCGGTCGTCAAAAACGCCGCCACGCCCATGTGCGCCAGGCGGTAGGGAAACGAGGGATTGAAAATGACGGCGAACCAGTCGGTCGGCACGACGCGCCCGCCGATGATGGCGTAGCCGGCCGGCGTCTGCATCCAGCTGTTGGACGCCAGGATCCAGGTCATCGACACCAGCGTCCCCAGCGCCACCATGAGCGTCGAGAGGAAATGCAGCCCCGGCCCGACGCGCTGCCAGCCGAACAGCATCACGCCCAGGAAGCCGGCTTCGAGGAAGAACGCCGTCAACACCTCGTAGGCCAGCAGCGGCCCGGTGACGCCGCCGGCGAAGTCGGAAAAGTAGCTCCAGTTGGTGCCGAGCTCGTAGGCCATGACCAGCCCCGACACCACGCCCATGGCGAAGTTGACGGCGAAGATCTTCGACCAGAAGTGGTACAGGTCGCGAAAAACCTCCTTGCCGGTGCGCAGCAGGCACGCTTCGAGCACCGCCAGATAGCTCGCCAGGCCGATCGTGATCGCCGGGAAGACGATGTGAAACGAAATCGTGAAGCCGAACTGGATTCGGGCGAGCAGCAGCGCGTCAAGGTCCCGCATCGTTGAATCCTTTCGCCAGGTTGGCGGCTCAGTCGGACGTCACCTCAAAAGTTTACATCGTGGCTATCGATGCTTGGCACAGCAAATTTACGGCTGGCGCTAGAGCTTCAGCTTGAAAAGCTGCGCGGCGTTGGTCCTGCCGATCTTTTCCCGGTCGCGCTCGCTGATGCTGGCCGCGTCGAACCAAATGGCCGCGTGATCGACGTTTTCAAATGGCCAGTCGGTGGAAAATAAAATGCGGTCGGCGCCGATTTCCAAAATCGCGTCGATGAGGGTTTGGGTTCGGAAGTTGCCCGACGTGGTGAGATAGAAATTTTCGCGAAAGTAGTCGGCAATCTTGCGCCGCGCCGGATAGGCCGGCGGCGCCTTGATCCAGGCGTTGCGGTTGTCGACGCGCCACATGCTGTACGGCAGCCCTTCGCCCATGTGGCCGAGGATGATGCTCAAGCGGGGGTGCTTGTCGAACAGGCCGCTGCACATCAGGCGCAGCGCGTGCACTGCCGTCTCCTGGCCGAAGGCCCAGGTCGGGCCCAGCAGCCAGGGGTGGCCGTCGTAGATTTTCGCGTCCTGCGGCAACGGGTTGCGCGGGTGCAAATAAAACGGCACATCGAGCGCTTCGACCACGCCCCAGAACGGCCAGTATTTCTGAATGTCGTAGTGCACCGCGTCGCTTGCGCCGGCCACCTGCGAAAAGCCGTTGACCAGCGCGCCCTTGAAGCCGAGCTGCTTGACGCAGCGCTCAAGCTCGCGCGCCGCCAGCTCCGGGTCCTGCATCGGCAGCGCGGCGAGCGCCTGGAAGCGGTCGGGCCGCTTCGCGACCTGCTCGGCCAGGTAGTCGTTGGCCCGCTGCGCCAGCTCGCTCGCCTTTTTCGTGTCGGGAATTCCCTGCACCGCCGGCGCGTTGAGCGACAGCAGCATCATTTGCATGCCGTGCGCATCCATTTCCCGCAGCCTGCGCTCCTGGATGTCGAGCAGCCGGCCGCGCAGCTCCGACCATATTTCGTCGGGGAAAAACCCGGCCGAGTCCAGCAATGTTTCCTCGAGCGCGAAATGCTCTTCGAGACCGATCTTGCCTTGCATGTGTAAGCCCTTTGGTTGTGATTGCGCCGGCGCGCGGTTCAGGCGCCGCTGGATGTTTTAGTACTGGCCTTTCGGCTCGAGCCCGAGCGCCGACTGGCCCGCCATCGTTCCGACGGCGTCCCAGTTCAGGCTGATGTGCCGGCCCACGGCGTTGGCGTCGCGCCAGGCGCGCTGCACCGGGTTGGCCATCGACAAGCCGTAGCCGCCGGTGGAGGCGTTCAGCGCCTCGGCCGCGCGTATCGCGAGCGACACGGCAAAAGCCTGGCCGCGCCGGCTGGCGATGCGGTCTTCAGCCGTGATCGCCCCGCCGGAACGTACCGCCGAAGCCCTGGCGCGTATGTCGCGCAGCAGGATTTCGCGCGCCGCATCGACGCTTGCGCCCGCGTCCGCCACACGCAGCTGGATCGTCGGAAATTCGGCCATCCGGTTGTTGCCGCCGGCGACCGCGCCGCGCGTGACGCGCTTGCCCGTCGCGTCCAGGTAATCGGCAAGCGCCCCGGTCGCCGCGCCCACGCCCGCCGCCGCAAGGCACGACGGAATGTTCGACAGCATCGGAATGCGAAAACCGGGGTTGTCATGCACCTTGCTGCCCGGCGTGCGGCCGCTCATGGTGTCGGAAAACGCGAGCAGCCTGTGCTCAGGCACAAAAACATCGTCAAGCACCAGCGTCTTGCTGCCGGTTCCCGCCAGGCCGACCACGTCCCAGTCGCCGTCGATGGTGTAGTCGCAAGCAGGCACCAGGAAAAAAGCCGGACCGGGCGCAAGCCCGGCCTCGTTGGCGGGCAGCACCGACGCGCAGACGGCCCATTGCGCGCCATCGCAGCCGCTGGCGAACGACCAGCGGCCATTGAGCCGATAGCCGCCCGGAACCGCGACCGCCTTGCCGGCCGGCGCATACGAGCCGCAGACCGCCGGGTCCGCGTCTTCGTCCCAGATCTCGCGCTGCGCCTTGTCGCCGAAGCTCGCGATCAGCCACTGGTGCGCGCCGTACAGGCCGTACACCCAGGCGGTCGAGGCGCAGGCCGCGCCAAGCTCCATGACCAGCTCGATCAGGGTGTCGAAGTCGTATTCATAGCCGCCGAACTTGCGCGGCTTGACGATGCGGTAAAGGCCCGCATCATGCAGCGCCGCCAGGTTTTCGCCGGGAATGCGCCCCAGCCGTTCGGTGTCGGCGGCCCGGGCTTTGATCGCAGGCAGCAACGCCCTCATCGTGGACAACAGCTCGATGGGCGAGGGCCTTGGCTCGGCGAGCCGGGCTGGACGGGAAATTTCAGGAACTGCGGCGTCGGACATGGTTCACGCTTGAGGCTTTAAAAAGTTTTTTTACTGACCCGGACGCCGGGCTTTCCTTCCAGCCCGGACGCTAGTATCGTAGGGCATCGCGCAGCAAACGAACTGGAGGCACCCATGCCTGATGATCCAACCCCGTATAAGCCGTCGGACCCCGGCCGCGTCGATATCCTGAACCCGGTCGAAGTGCGGTACTGGAGCGGGGAGCTGAAATGCACCGAGGCCGAAGTGACGCGGGCGGTGTCAAAAGTCGGCAGCCATGTCACCGCGGTGCGCGAGTATCTGGCGTCGCGGCACTGAGGGCGCTGAGTTGACGCATAGGCGCTTCGGGCGACCGTGATAATTTGCTATTTATTAGATAGCAATATATTCAAGCAGGACGTGCGAAAAATCCATTTTTGGCAACTTTTTTCAGGCTGGAGGCTCGAGTTGCGCTGGCGCGGCTGGCGCGGCTGGCGCGGCTGGCGCGGCTGGCGCCGGCGCCAAGGCCCGCATCAGCACGTCGCGGTTGTTCAGGATGTGCTCGCGCATGAGGAATTCGGCGCGCGCCGCTTCGCGCCGTGCCAGCGCTTCGACAATCTGCCGATGCTCTTTGTGCGCCGCCTGGCTGTGCTGGCGCTTGTAGAGCAACACCAGCTTGTCGCGGTCGTGCGGACGCGACTTGCTGTCGAAAATGATCGGCAGCTGGCGCGCGCGCCGCACGGCGTCGGTCAGCCAGCGGTTGTCGGCCAGCTCTAAGAGACCGAGGTGAAAGCCCAGGTTCAGGTCCTGCCAGCGCAGCGCGTGCGCATCGGTCCAGTCGGCGCCGTACAGCACCTCGCGCTGTTCGTCGAGTTGGGCGACCAGGCGTTCATGCGCATCCTTGACCAGACCGCGCTCGCCGACCAGGCGGCAGCCCAGGCCTTCGAGCGTCGAGCGCAGCGTGAACGCGTCGTACACGTCCTTGCTGTCGAAGCGGCGCACGACAAAGCCGCGGTTCGGGTGGTAGATCAGCAAACCCTCGTCGGCCAGGCGCGCCATGGCGTCGCGCACCGGCGTGCGGGAGACGGCGAGCTCGCTGGCCAGCGTCGTTTCCATCAGGTGCGCGCCCGGCGCGATGCCGCCGTCGAAAATCAGGTCGCGCAGGGTGTCCGCCACCGACAGGGCCCGGGTGCGAGAGGCAAGTGGCAAATCCATGGCGCGGCCCGGTTCAACGATGGACTCGGTCGGCTTCAGTCAGTCGGCCTTGATGTTGCGGCTGCGGATCAGGCTGCCCCAGGTCTTGCGCTCCTGCGCCAGGAAACGCGCGGCTTCCTCGCGCGAGGTCATGTAGCGCTCGCCGCCGGTGGCCTCGAACACCTTGTCCATGTCCGGGTCCTTGATGGCGTTGTTGAGCGCCGTGTGCAGCTTGTTCACCGTGGCGTCGGGCGTTTTCGCCGAGACGAACAGGCACGACCAGCTGTAGATATCGAGCGGCACGCCGGACTGCCTGAGCGTGGGCACCTGCGCCAGCATCGGCACGCGGTCGTTCGACGTCACCGCGATGGCGCGCAGCGCGCCGGTCTGGATGAACGGCATCACCGACGAGGCGTTGGAAAACAGCATCTGGATCTGCCCGCCGACGATGTCGTTGAGCGCGCCGGCGTTGCCCTTGTACGGAATGTGCGCGATCTGGATGCCGGTGGTCTGGCCGAACAGCTCGCCCGACAGGTGCGAGGTGTTGCCGTTGCCGGCGCTGCCGAAGTTGATTGTCCCCGGTTTGGCCTTGGCCAGCGCGATCAGCTCGGCGACGTTTTTTGCTGGCAGCTTGGGGTTGACGACGAGCACGTTCGGCCCGCGATAGACGCAGCCTACGGGCGTGAACGCCGTTGCCGGATCGAACGGCGGCTTGGCCATCAGGAACGGTGCGTTGACCTGCTCGGCGGGCGTTCCGAGCAGCAGCGTGTAGCCGTCGGCGGGCTGGTTCGCCACATACGACCCGCCGATGGTGCCGCCGGCGCCGGCCCGGTTGTCGATGACGACCGGCTGCTTGAACTGCTTGGCCAGCGCCTTGCCCAGGCCGCGCGCCAGGATGTCGGTGGTGCCGCCGGCGGAAAAGGGCACGACCATCGTGACCGGCCGCGCCGGCCAGGCGTCATCGGCCATGGCAGGCATGGCGGTGCAATAGAGAGAGGCCAGCGCAGCCGCGGCGTGGGCGAGGCGAATCGAGAGGGATTTTTTCATGGCGGTTTGATGGTTGGCGCAAGTTGACAATCTATCGTGCATGCAATCTTATAATAATTCAGGTTAATTTTCAATTAAAGCTTGATAGATTTAGATATTGCATACAAAATCAGCTTTTAACCTCTGAATCAGGCCATGCGTAAAACCACCCAACTCAAGCAATTGATCCAGTCGCCCGAGCTGCTGCTCATGCCCGGCGCGTTCGACCCGCTGTCGGCGCGCATCGCCCAGGAGGCCGGCTACGGCGCCATCCAGTGCTCCGGCTTCGGCATTTCGGTGTGCCACCTGGGCCTGCCCGACTACAGCTTTTTGGCGATGTCGGACATGGTCGCGGCGACGCAGCGCATCGTCGATGCGGTCGATGTGCCGGTCATGGCCGACGGCGACACCGGGTTCGGCAACGCCGTCAACGCCTGGTACGCCGTCAAGGCGTTTGAGCGCATCGGCTGCGCCGGCGTCAACATCGAAGACCAGGTCATGCCCAAGCGCTGCGGCCACCTCGAAGGCAAATCGCTCGCGCCGCTCGACGAGTCGGTCGCCAAGATCCGCGCCTGCGCCGAGGCGCGCGTTGACCCGGACTTTGTCATCAACGCGCGCACCGACGCGCTGGCCGTCGGCGGCATCGAGGAAGTCATCCGGCGCGGCAATGCCTACATGGCCGCCGGCGCGACGCTGATCTTCATCGACGGCATGACCTCCAAAGAGCTTACGCGCCAAGCCGTTAAGGGAATCAACGGCCCGGTGTCGATCAACGTCGTCGAAGGCAGCAAGTCGCCGGTCGATTTCAGTTTTGCCGAAATGCAGGAGATCGGGCTGGCCCGCGTCAGCCTGCCCGGCACGCTGATGCTGGCGGCCATCCAGGGCATGCGCGAAGCGCTCGCCGCGGTGAAGGCCGACGGCCGCGCCGGGGGCCCGAGCGCGCGCACCGCCAACCTGCGCGACCAGATGAAGCTGATCGGTTTTGAAGAAGTGTTCGCGCTGGAAAAGCGCTTTTTGTCCGGCCTGCAAAGCCCGGCCGGCGCGCCGGGTTCTGTTTCTCCCGTTGCCGCAACCGCCCACTGAGCGAGCCATCATGACGCCTAGCAAACCGCAAAACATCATCGAAAAAATCTGGCAGCAGCACGTCGTCGCCGAGCTCGACGAAAACCAGTCGCTGCTGCACATCGACCGCGTCTTTTTGCACGACCGCGCCGGCCCGGCGGTGTTCGGCGCGCTCGAAGAAGCCGGCCACAAGGTTGCCAACCCGGACCTGGTGTTCGGCACCATGGACCACATCATCGACACGCTGCCGGGGCGCGGCGACGCGACGATGTTCAAGGGCGGCAGCAAGTTCATCAAGGTGTTTCGCGAAACTTCGCACCGCGCCGGCATTCGGCTGTTCGACGTCAACGACCCGGGGCAGGGCATCGCGCATGTGATCTCGCCCGAGCAGGGCATCGCCTTGCCCGGTTGCACGCTCGTCTGCTGGGACAGCCACACCGGCACCATCGGCGGCATCGGCGCGCTCGCCTGGGGCATCGGCAGCACCGAGGGCGAGCATGCCGTCGCGACGCAAACGCTGGTGCGCACCCGGCCGCGCACCATGCGCGTCGAGTTCACCGGCCGCATCGGCCCGGGCGTGTCGGCCAAGGACATGGTGCTGGCGCTGATCGGCAAATACGGCGCCACCGGCGGGGCAGGGCATGCGATCGAGTTCAGCGGCGAGGCGGTGCGCCAGCTCGATGTCGAAGGGCGGCTGACGCTGTGCAACATGGCGGTCGAATTCGGCGCCTGGACCGGTCTCGTCGCGCCCGACGACACCACTTTCGCCTGGCTCAAGGGCCGCGCCTTCTCGCCGACCGGCTCCGACTGGGACCGGGCGCTGGCGAACTGGCGCGCGCTCGCCTCCGACGACGGCGCGCATTGGGACGCGGAACTGACGCTCGACTGTGAAAACCTGGCGCCGCAGGTCACCTGGGGCACCAACCCCGGCCAGGTCGCGCCGGTCGGCGGCAAGGTGCCCGACGCCGTTGGCCCGGACGCCGAGCGCGCCCGCGCCTACATGGACGTGCGCGAAGGCCAGGCGATGCAAGACCTGGCGATCGACGCGGCCTTCATCGGCTCGTGCACCAACAGCCGCCTGCCCGATTTGCGCGCCGCCGCCGCGGTCGTCAAGGGCCGGCATATCGCGCCAAACGTCACGGCGCTGGTCGTTCCCGGCTCCGACGCGGTCAAGCGCGCCGCCGAGGCCGAAGGGCTCGACAAGATATTTCTAGACGCGGGTTTCGAGTGGCGCGAGAGCGGCTGCTCGCTGTGCTTTTACGTCGGCGGCGACAGTTTTGACCGGCCCGGCCGGCCGGCGCGCCGCGTCATCACCAGCACCAACCGCAACTTCGAAGGCCGCCAAGGGCCGGGCGTGCGCTCGCACCTGGCCAGCCCGGCAACGGTTGCCGCATCGGCGCTGGCCGGCCGCATCGCCGACCCGCGCGCAGTCGCTGCCGCCTCAGCCGTTGCCTAAAGGAATTCGACATGGAACAGTTCATCGAACACACCGGCATCGCCGCGCCTTTGCTGCGCGACAACATCGACACCGATCTTTTGATTCCGTCGCGCGAAATGACATCACCGGCCAAGGACGGCTATGGCGAAAAGCTGCTCGCCGACTGGCGTTACCTGCCGTCCGAGCCGGGCGGCCCGCGCATTGAAAACCCGGAGTTCGTCCTGAACCGCCCGGCGTTTCGCCACGCGTCGATCCTGATCGCCGGCAAGAATTTCGGCAGCGGCTCGTCGCGCGAGGCCGCCGCCTGGGCGCTGCGGCAGTTCGGCTTTCGGGGCGTGATCGCGCCGTCGTTCGGAACGATTTTCCAGAACAACTGCTACCGCAACGGCGTGGTGCCGGTGGTGCTGCCGCTCGAAGACGTGCAGGCGCTGGCCGCGGCGGCCGAAGGCGGCACGTTGGCACTGACGGTGGATCTGGAGCGCTGCCTGCTGCTGGCCCCAAGCGGCCGCTCCTGGCCGATCGCCGTGCCGTCGAGCGAGCGCACCATGCTGCTCGAAGGCCTTGATGTGATCGGGCTGACGCTCAAAAATCAGGCCCAGATCGAAGCGTTTGAAGTGCGCAACCGGGAAACGAGTCCCTGGTTGTGGCAGCCGGTAATGCGGTGATGCACCGCTGGCAATTACTTCCCTGAGTTCCCAACCGTCTGCGTTGACATGGATTGATCGGCAAGATAGCTTTGCTGGCGTAAGCAGAAAGCGATATCAATGTCCACTATCACCATCAGAAACCTCTCCAAAGAAAGCCACCGGGCGCTCAAGCTGCGTGCCGCGCGGCATGGTCGCAGTATGGAAGCCGAGATTCGCTACATTCTTGAAAATTCGGTGCTTCGCCAAGTCTGCATCGGTTCGGCGCTTGCTGCGATCGGCCGCAGCGTGAAGGGTGTAGAACTGGACTTGCGACGCGACGCCAATCCAGTGTTACCAGCCAACCTCGACACATGATTATTTTCGACACGAATGTAGTGTCGGAATACTGTAGCCTACGCAGTATGCTTGGCGCATGAATGTCAAGGAATTGCTTGCAATGGTTCAAGCTGATGGCTGGTTTCAGGTAAGGCAGACAGGAAGCCACCGGCAATTTCATCATCCTGAAAAACCGGGTAC
>CAXSGT010000065.1:0-16046 GCA_964236835.1 uncultured Polaromonas sp. | reverse complement strand
GCGCGGCTCGGCAATCACGCTGCCACGGATGGACAGTATCCGGGCGCTGGCCGGCCCGGTGCCGTTGCCGGTGATTTGTGCCGCGATATCGCTTGCTTTGGCATAGTTGATCTGAAAGGATTGGGTGCGGACGGCTTCAAGGCCCTGCA
Organism: uncultured Polaromonas sp.; assembly: GCA_964236835.1. Taxonomy (GTDB): domain Bacteria; phylum Pseudomonadota; class Gammaproteobacteria; order Burkholderiales; family Burkholderiaceae_C; genus Polaromonas. The sequence goes on along the minus strand of CAXSGT010000065.1, from coordinate 15,897 downwards.
GGGCGTTGCGCGATTCAAGTTCGGCCTTGTCCTTGGCGGCGAGCTCGTCCTTCGGCGCGATCAGCAGCACGTTGCCGGTCTTGCGTTTGTCGAGCCCCTTGGCCTGCAAAATAATGTCCAGCGCCTGGTCCCAGGGAACATCTTTCAGGCGCAGCGTGACCGAGCCGGTCACTGTGTCCGAGGTCACGATGTTGAAATTGGTGAAATCGGCGATGACCTGAAGCAGCGAGCGAATCTCGATGTTCTGAAAATTCAAGGACAATTTCTCGCCGTTGTAGCCGATGCCCTGCGTCAGTTTGGCCGGGTCGATTTTTTGCGGACGCACTTCCAGCACGAACTGGTTGTCGCTCTGGTAGGCGCTGTGCTCCCACTGGCCGGTGGGTTCGACCACCATCCGGACCTTGTCGCCGCTCTGGAGCGTCGTGACCGTCTGCACCGGCGTGCCGAAATCGGCCACATCGAGACGGCGGCGCAATCCTTCGGGCAAGGCCGTCTTCAAAAACTCGACCACCAGCGTCTTGCCTTGCTGGCGAATATCGACGCCGACCTCGTTGTTCGGCAGCGCGACCACGATGCGACCCGCGTTGTCCGGGCCGCGGCGAAAATCGACATCCTTGAGCGGCAGCGTGTCGCGGTTGCGGCTCTCGGAAAATATGGGCGCCGCCGATGCGGCGGGCGTTGCCACGGCCTGGGTGTCCAGCACGATCAGCAGCGACTTGCCCTGTAGCTCGGTCTTGTAGTTTGCCGGTGTCTTCAGATTAAGGACCACCCTGGTGCGTTCGCCCGCCTGGACCACATTGGCCGAGCGCAGGTTGCCCAGATTGAGTTCCACCGCCGAGCGGCCCATGGAATTGCTTACGCCCTGAAAATCGAGCGCGATGCGCGCTGGCGTCTGGATGCTGAATCCCGTGGGCGCCTGGGTCAGCGCTTCATCGAGTTCGATGCGGATCACTTCGGAGCCGCCCTGCACCGAGCCTGAAATCGCCTGGATCGAATTTTCCGCCCGCGCCATCAGGGGAATGCCGCCCGCCAGCACGGCCACGCCGATCAAAGCATGGCGCAGCACACTTCCAAGCAAACGCGGCAGGCTGCTTTTCACGCTCGCCTGCGCCGATGCTTTCACTGTCCGCTTGTTCATTTCGTTCCTTCTGAGAGCTGTAAGGTCGCCGTTCGTTCTATCCATTCGCCGGCGGCGTCCTGCACGATTTCACGCAATACGACGCTGGCTTCGTTCACGGCGGTGACGCGGCCATAGTTCTGCCCCAGATAATTTCCCACCTGCGTCTGGTAGACCAGGTTGTCGACCTTGACCAGCGCGACCGGCCGACCGGCCTTGACCAGGCTGCCGACCATCACCACCGCGTCGAGCGGAGACGCTTCGAGCGGCTCTTTGCGACGCGCCAGCTCCGGCGCGATCAGCGCCGCGTTGGACGTGGCCTGGTTGGAATCGCGTTTCAGTGCTTGCGTCAGCTTCTGGTTGCTGAAGGGCTCGATCGACGCCTCCTGGCCGTAGGTCTGGGGCGTGAACTTGTTGGGCGCCGGCAACGGCGCGATCTTGGGCCGGGCCGCATTGCGCTGCGCTGTCATCCACAACTGCAACTCCTCCTGATCGGCCGCGACGCAACCGGACAGGCCGAGCAGCGCAAGCGACAGGATCACCGGTAGCGAACAGCTGGAACGTGTCATTTCTTGGCTCCATTGGCGGAAGCGGCATTCTTGCGCTGCAGCGCGATCTCGTCACCGTCGAGATAACGGAAGGTTTTTGCCGTGGCGTCCAAGACCAATGCGCCATCTTTCGGTGCGATGGCCAAGTTGTTGAGCGTGACGATGCGCGATAGATTGGCAATGTCGGCGGCGAAGGCGCCCATATCGTGATAGCGGCCGGTGACGCGGACTGTAATGGGCAACTCGGCGTAATAGTCCTTGATGCTGACCAATCCTGGCCGAAACAGCTCGAATTGCAGGCTGCGGCCTAGCCCCGCCTGATTGATATCGGACAACAGCGCATCCATTTCAGCCTTGCTCGGCAGCTGTTTTTCAAGCTGTGTCACATACTGCTGAACCTGCTCGCGCTGCTTTTTCAGCGCATCGAGGTTGACCGCCTGAGCGAGCTTGCTGGTGTAGTCGGCCCTGAGCTGCGCCTCCTTGGCTTTTTCCGCCGTCAGCTCCTCGTCGGTCGCGCTCAGCCAGACGAACCATAGCGCGGCGATGACAAGCCCGGCGAGAGCGACGCACAGCAAATAACGCGGCAAGGCGGGCCAGGAAGGCGGATCATTTGTGTCAAGCCCTACGAACTGGCTCCTGAGGCGGGTTTGGAACGTCGGAACATCGACGGAAGGAGGGGAAGAGGTTTTTGCCATGATCGGTTGGGTTGCTGCCGGCGTCAAACTTTCGCGGCGTCCGAGGCGGCAGCGCTGGCGGCTTTAGGCTCGCTTGTCCGTTTTATCTCGACACGCATGGAAAAATTGGAAACCCGGCGCTGGTCGCGCGCACTCAATGCAACCGTGCCAGCGGTAATTTCGACGAGCTCCGGCTTGGTGAGCCACGGGCTGTTATTGGCGAAATTGCGCAGCAGTTCCGACACTCGCTCATTGGATTGGGCAATACCGGTCAGCAAGACGGTCTGGTTTTCCTGCTTCATGCTGTTGATGTACACCCCATCGGGCAACTGCTTGACCAATTCGTTCAGCAAATACACCGGCACATTGCGGTTTCCCTGCAAATCCTCCACAGCCGTTTGCCGCGCCTTGAGCGCGGTGATTTCACCCTGCAAGGTGGCGATGTCCTTGATCTGCCCGTCCAGGCGCGTGATTTCCGACTGCAGGAACGTATTTCTTGCGCGCTGGCTCTCGATTTGAGCGAGATACCAGGAATAGAGCGCGCCACAAATCAGCACCCCAGCCAGCGCGGCGACTCCGAGCGTCACGTAGAAGGCGTCGCGTCTGCGCTTGCGCGCGGCTTCTCTATGCGGGAGCAGGTTGATTAAAATCACTGCATGAACCTTCGCAAAGCCAGGCCACACGAGGTCAGGTACGACGAGGCTTCATGCCGCATGACCTTTTCCCTGACGCCCTTGCCGATTTCCATACCTTCGAATGGATTGACCAGCCGACAGGCGAACGAGGTATGCCGGGTGACCGAGGCGGTCAATCCGGCCAGGCAAGACGAGCCGCCCGCGAGCATCACATAGTCAACCTTGTTATGCGGCGTGCTGGTAAAAAAGAATTGCAACGCACGGCCGATTTCCTGCGCCATGGTGTCGATGAAGGGGTTCAAAACGCTTAAGTCATAATCCGGCGGCAACTCGCCGCTGCGTTTTTTGCTTTCCGCTTCCTCGGGTGAAAAACCGTACTGCCTGACAATCAATTGCGTCAGTTGCGCGCCACCGAACGCCTGATCGCGTTCATACAGAACCTCATCGTTCCTGATGACCTGCATGCTCGACGCGAGCGATCCGATTTCAAACAGCGCAACCATGCTGTCCACGCCTTTGCCGGGCAGATCCTCGATGAGACGGGACGTGGCGAGACGAGAGGCATAAGATTCGATGTCCACCACCACCGGCTTGAGCCCGGCGGCTTCGGCCAGCCCCTGGCGGTCCTGCACTTTTTCCTTGCGCGAAGCGGCGATCAACACTTCGACATCGCCGATCGAGGTCGCGCTCGGACCCAGCACGCAAAAATCAAGGCTCACCTCATCGAGCGAAAAGGGAATATATTTGTTCGCTTCCGATTCCACCTGAATTTCAAGCTCGGCCTCGCTCAAGCCGCCAGGCAAAATGATTTTTTTGCTGATGACCGCCGACGCTGGCAAGGCCATTGCCACACTCCGAGTCCGCGTGCCGCTTTTCCTGACCAGGCGGCGCAGCACCTCGGCGACTTCGTCGAACTTTTCAATATTGCCATCCGTGATCCAACCAGACTCCAGCGGCTCCATCGCGCAGCGGTCGAGCACCAATTTTCCAGTTTTGTCGCGGCTCAGCTCCACCAGCATCACACTCGAGGAACTTATGTCCAGGCCCAGCAAAGCGGGTTGCTGGTGGTTGAATAACGACCCCAAAGCAATCAAGCGAGTCCCCTAGTAATGGCTACCATGCGGCCTGTTTCCTTAAGTAAGAAATTGAATGTTATCAGTAACACCTGTTGTTCACTAAGCAAATTTGCCAATTTATGCAATATGAGCGTTGCCAAAACCTGACGTATTTGAGGGATAAGACTCGTGTAAAAATTTGCATTTTGCTGTAACAGTAGCGTTTTTTATGTCACTTATTCCAGCCGCGTTTTGTCATTTTTTATAATCTCCACGCGGCTTTACGATTGCTCCACATGCTTAACTCTCACTCTTCAACTGGCGAACCTGTACCGGTCAAGCGTCCGGCTTGGCTGAAATCGCTAGCCAAACTGCTTTTGATAGGTATAGGGGTAGCTATTGCGGGAATCATCGGCATCGCGATTTTTGTCGCGGTGGCGCTCGCCGTGGCTTACCCCAATTTGCCTGACGTTTCGGCTTTGTCCGACTACCGGCCGAAATTGCCGTTGCGCGTTTACACCGCCGATGGCGTGGTGATCGGCGAATATGGCGAGGAACGGCGCAATCTCACGCCCATCAAGGACATCCCTCAGGTGATGAAGGACGCTGTGCTGGCGATCGAGGACGCCCGGTTTTTCTCGCATGGCGGCGTCGATTACCTCGGTGTGATTCGGGCGGGCCTTGCAAACATGGGCCGGGCAAAGAGCCAGGGCGCCTCCACCATCACCATGCAGGTTGCGCGCAATGTGTACCTGACGGCGGAGAAAAGCTACACCCGCAAGATTTATGAAATCCTGCTGACCTTCAAGCTGGAGCATTCTCTGAGCAAAAACCAGATTCTCGAGATCTACATGAACCAGATATTTCTGGGCAATCGGGCTTATGGCTTCGCCGCCGCATCGGAAGCCTACTTCGGCAAGCCGCTTAAAAATATCAGCATTGCCGAAGCGGCCATGCTCGCCGGCCTGCCCAAAGCGCCCTCGGCGTACAACCCGATCAACAACCCGACGCGCGCGCGCAGCCGTCAGCTCTACATCATCGAGCGCATGGAACAAAACGGCTTCATCACCGCCGCAGAGGCCAAGGCGGCCAAAGAGGAAGAGCTTCAGGTCAAGACCAGCAAAGACGCCGGCCGCGTGCACGCCGAGCATGTCGCCGAAACCGTACGCCAGCTGGTGTACAACCAGTACGGCGAGGAAACCTACACGCGCGGCCTCAATGTGTACACCACCTTGCTTGCCGCCGATCAGACGGCCGCCTACAAATCCCTGCGCAAGGGCATCATGGATTACGAGCGCCGGCAAATCTACCGGGGGCCTGAAAAGTTCATCGAACTGCCTTCGAATCCAGAGGAAACTGAAGACGCCATCGATGACGCGCTGGCGGACAATCCGGACAACGGCGACATCATGTCGGCGGTGGTGCTGGAAGCGACTTCAAAACGCATACTTGCGATGCGCCAGAACAGCGAAACCGTGGTCATTACCGGCGACGGCCTCAAGCCGGCGCAGTCGGGGCTGGCCGACAAGGCCGGGCCCGGCGTCAGGATCCGCCGCGGCGCGTTGATACGGGTCGCGAAAACAGCTAAAAACACCTGGGAAATCACCCAGCTCCCCGAAGTTGAAGGAGCGTTCGTCGCCATGGATCCACGCGATGGAGCCGTCAAGGCGCTGGTGGGCGGATTTGATTTTGAAAAAAATAAATTCAACCATGTCACCCAGGCCTGGCGCCAGCCAGGCTCGAGCTTCAAACCCTTCATTTATTCCGCGGCGCTGGAAAAAGGTTTCACGCCCGCGACAGTCATCAACGACGCGCCGCTGTTTTTCGATGCCGGCGTTACCGGCGGCCAGCCTTGGGAGCCGAAAAACTACGAAGGTGGATTCGATGGGCCGATGACCTTGCGCACCGGCTTGAAAAAATCGAAAAACATGATTTCCATTCGCATCCTCCAGGCCATCGGCGCCAAATACGCCCAGGATTGGATCACCCGCTTCGGCTTCGATGCGCAAAAGCATCCCGCCTACCTGACCATGGCGCTGGGCGCCGGGTCGGTGACGCCGATGCAAATGGTGACCGGCTATTCGGTTTTCGCCAATGGCGGCTTTCGGGTCAATCCTTACCTGATCACCAAAATCTCGGACCAGCGCGGCAAGGTGCTGCTGGAGACACCGCCGCCGAAACCGAGCGAGGCTACGCGCGGCATCGATGCCCGCAACGCCTTCATCATGGACAGTTTGCTGCAGGAAGTGGCTCGTTCCGGGACCGCCGCGAAGGCGCAGGCAACGCTCAAGCGGCCCGACCTTTTCGGCAAGACCGGCACCACCAACGATTCGATCGACACCTGGTTCGTGGGCTTTCAACCCACGCTCGCGGCGGCGGTCTGGATGGGTTATGACACGCCGAAAAAGTTGGGCGACCACGAAACCGGGGGAGGATTGAGCCTGCCGATCTGGATCAACTTCATGGAATACGCGCTCAAGGGTGTGCCGGTCGCCGAATATCCGCCGCCTGAAGGCGTGGTCAGCATCAATGGCGAGTGGTATTACGACGAATATGCCAAGGGCGGGGGCGTTAGCGGCGTCGGGCTGCGCCAGGAGTCGAGCGCCGCCTCAGGCGCCGAGCCGTCGGCCGGCGTACCCGCGTCGGCGCGGGGTATTGAAGTGCTGCCGCCCACGGACGAAAAAAAACGCATACTGGATTTGTTCAAGAATTAGCATGACGATGCGGGGCGCCGGCGTCCGGCCTGATCGCCGCCGCTCGGTTTCAGGCCGAAGCCCTGAATACCAAGGCCCGGCCCGCCTGTTCGCTTGCACAGCGGGACAAACTGGCAAAAAACTCGCTTGCATCTTTGGTGTTCCGCCACTGGCCGCCATCAAATTTAAAGTGATAGCCCCCCGCCTTGGCCGCCAGCCAGATTTCATGCAGCGGCTTTTGCAGGTTGATGACGATCTGGCTGCCGTTGGCAAACACCAGCGTGACCATGCCGCCGGTGCGCTGGTTGTCGATGTCCACATCGCTCTCGTCGTTGAGCCGGTCGCAAGATGTCTCCACCGCCTTGAGCGCGCTCTCGGCCAGGTCCTGGTATTGAAGGTCGGTCATTACAATCATCCGATGGTTTTTTCACCTGGAATTTTAGGCCGGCTCCATCCCTTGCCGCGCGGGCGGCGGCTTGCGGCCGCCCTGGTTGGCGCGGCGGCGCTGTGCGGCTGCGGCCAGAAAGGCCCGCTTTTCCTTCCGGCGCCGACCCACGCGCCGCCTCCGCCCAGGGTGCTTCCCAGCCTTACCGATGGCGCCGACGATACCTTCCCGGAAGCGCCTCCAGCGCTGCCGGCATCGGCCGCGCAATGAATGCGAACGCAGGGTCACCGGCCATGGCGGCGAGCTTGCGGAGCCTCCCCGGCGGTCCTTGCTTCGCTTACCGAAACAAGCAATTGTTTGTCGAGGATGCAAGCGTCGGCGACTTGGCCCGGGTTCACGGAACGCCGCTTTTCATCTATTCAAAAGCGGCCATGCTGGCGGCGCTGGCGGCGTACCAGCGTGGTTTCCAGGGACGCGATGCGCAAATTTGCTACGCCATGAAAGCCAATTCGTCGCTGGCGGTGCTGCAGGTTTTCGCCCGCGCCGGGTGCGGCTTCGACATCGTGTCGGGCGGCGAGCTGGAACGCGTGCAGGCCGCCGGCGGCGACGCCAAAAAGGTGATTTTCTCGGGTGTTGGCAAGACGCGTGCCGAGCTGCGCCAGGCGCTTGTCGCGGGCATCGGCTGCTTCAACGTCGAAAGCGAAGCCGAGCTCGACGTGCTCTCGGGCGTCGCGACCGCGATGCGGCTGCGCGCACCGGTGAGCATCCGCGTCAATCCCGATGTCGATCCCAAGACCCACCCTTACATCTCCACCGGCCTCAAAGGCAACAAGTTCGGCGTCGCGCATGGCGACGCGCTGCGGCTTTACCGGCATGCCGCATCGCTTGCAGGCTTGCGCGTCGTCGGCATCGATTGCCATATCGGCTCGCAGATCACCGAGGCGACGCCCTACCTGGACGCGATGGACCGGGTGCTCGACCTGGTGGCGGCGGTCGAAGGCGCGGGCATCGCGCTCGAGCACATCGACTTCGGCGGCGGGCTGGGCATCGACTACCACAGCGACGGCAGCGGCATACCGCCTGATGCCGATGCGCTCTGGCGGCTATTGCTTGCCAAGCTGGACGCGCGCGGCTACGGCGGCAAAAAGCTGCTGATCGAGCCCGGCCGCTCGCTGGTCGGCAACGCCGGAATTTGCGTCTCCGAAGTGCTCTACCTCAAGCCCGGCGAGCAGAAAAACTTTTGCATCATCGACGCCGCCATGAACGACTTGCCGCGCCCGGCGATGTACCAGGCATTTCACGCCATCGTCCCGGTCGCGCTGCCGGACAACGATGCAGGCGCTGAGGAAGCGCTGTACGACGTCGTGGGACCGGTTTGCGAAAGCGGCGACTGGATCGGCCGCGACCGCCGGCTCGCCGTCGCGGCTGGCGACAAGGTCGCGGTGATGTCGGCCGGCGCTTACTGCATGAGCATGGCCAGCAACTACAACACCCGCGGCCGCGCCGCCGAAGTGCTGGTGGACATGGCGGCCGCCGAGCTTATCCGGCTGCGTGAAACGCCCGCCGATACCTTTCGGGGTGAAAGGCTGCTACCGCAGCCCTTGGACCAAGCAGCATGACTTGCAACCCGTTTTCCGCATGAAAAACGGGATTTTCGCATACCCCATATAGGTTTTCAGCTATTATTTATATAGCAAAGCCAATTTAGCGAATGCCTGCGGCCGGGCGGCTCGACACCGGCGACCGAGACGGCGCCCAGCGGTGCCAGACGCGCCAGCCGAGCAACACCGCCAGGATGGCCGCATAAACGAACACCTCGGCGAAATTGTTCTTGCCGGCGCGCATCCAGAAGAAATGCAGAATCCCGAGGCCGGCAATCGCATAGACCAGCTTGTGCAGCATTTGCCAGCGCTTCGCGCCTATGGCCTTGATGGCGGCGTTGAACGACGTCGCGGCCAGCGGCGTCAGCAGCACGAAGCCGGCAAATCCCACCAGGATGAACGGCCGCTTGGCGATGTCCTTGGCGATGTCGGGAACGTCGAAGCCCATGTCGAACCAGCTGTAGCTCAGCAGATGCAGCACGACATAGAAATAGACAAACAGCCCGAGCATGCGCCGAAAGCGCGCCAGCGCCGGCGTCTTGCTGACCACCCGCAGCGGCGTCACAGCCAGCACGATGCACAAAAAGCGCAGCGTCCAGTCGCCGAGCGACCGGATCAGGGCCTCGGCCGGGTTGGCGCCGAGCTGGTTCGTCAACGCGGTGTAGAGCAGCCAGGCAAAAGGCAGCAGGCAAAGCGTGAACAACACCGGCTTGGCCGCCGGATGCAGCAGCAGCTTTTGGCGCGCGATCATCATCAGAAATTCTTCTTCAAGTCCATGCCGGCGTAGAGCTGCGCAACCTGCGCCTCATAGCCGTTGTACATCAGCGTCTTGCGCTTTTTCGCAAACAGCCCGTCCTCGCCGATGCGCCGCTCGGACGCCTGGCTCCAGCGCGGCTGATCGACGTTAGGATTGACGTTCGAGTAAAATCCCTATTCCTGCTGCGCCGCCTTGTTCCACGCGGTTTTAGGCTCCTTGTCGGTGAAGCGGATTTTCACGATGCTTTTGCCGCTTTTAAAACCGTATTTCCACGGCACCACCATGCGCACCGGCGCGCCGCTCTGGTTGGGCAGCACCTCGCCGTACATGCCGAACGTCAGCAGCGCGAGCGGGTGCATCGCCTCGTCCATCCGCAAGGCCTCGACATACGGCCATTCGAGCACGCGCGAGCCGACGAAAGGCATGGTTTTCGGGTCGGCCAGCGTGACGAACTCGACGTATTTCGCGCTGCCGAGCGGCTCGACCTTCTTGATCAGCTCGGACAGCGAATACCCCACCCAGGGAATCACCATCGACCAGCCTTCGACGCAGCGCAGCCGGTAGATGCGCTCTTCCTGCGCGCTGAGCTTGAGCAGCTCTTCGAGCGTGAAGGTTTTCGGATTCTTGACCATACCCTCGACAGCGACCGACCACGGTTTGGTCACCAGCGTGTGGGCGTTCTTGGCTGGATCGGCCTTGTCGGTGCCGAATTCATAGAAATTGTTGTACGACGTCACGTCCTTGTAGTCGGTGATTTTTTCCATCGTGATCGCGCCGGGAACAGCCGACTTGCCGCCCGGCAGCGCCGCCAGCTTACCGGGGTGCTGCACGCTCTGCGCGAGCGCCTGGCGGCCGGCCCAGCTGGCCAGCCCGGCGCCGGCCGCGCCGGTCGCCATGAGCTTGATCAGGTCGCGCCGGCTCTGGTAAGCGCGCCGCGGCGTGATTTCGCTGGGAACACAATGGTCGAAGCCGCTGGCGGAAGTCTTGATAAGCATGGGATTCCTTGAGGTCGTGGAGATTGGTCGAGGTACGCGGCAGCTTCTTACAAGGATTCAACACCGGCGCTAGCGCGTTGCTAGAGCGTGCCGTAGCTGTGCAGGCCCGACAGGAACATGTTGACACCCAGGAAGGCGAAACTGGTCACCGCCAGCCCGACCAGCGCCCACCAAGCCGCCACCGTGCCGCGCAGCCCCTTCATGAGCCGCATATGCAGCCAGGCGGCATAGTTGAGCCAGACGATCAAGGCCCAGGTTTCCTTCGGGTCCCAGCTCCAGTAGCCGCCCCAGGCCTCGGCCGCCCAGAGCGCGCCCAGCACGGTGGCGATGGTGAAAAACGCGAAGCCGACGGCGATCGCCTTGTACATCACATCGTCGAGCACTTCCAAGCTCGGCAGGCGCGCTGCGATGCGTTTTCGTCCGAGCAGCAGAGCGCCGGCGATCAAACCCGCGACCGCCAGGTAGCCGATCCAGTAATTGCTCCCGCCCGCCTCCAGCGGCGCCTTGCGGAAAACCACCGGTACGAAGCACAGCACGACGCCGAGCAGCCACAGCGGCGTCAGCCGGTGCCAGCGCGTCTCCTGCGCCTGCTGCTTGACAAGGTAGGACAGCGACACCATCGCGGCCAGCGAGAACATGCCGTAGCCGATGAAATTGGCCGGCACATGCAGCTTCATCCACCAGCTTTTGAGGGCCGGCACCAGCGGCTGGATTTCATGCGCTTCGCGCACCACCGTGTACCAGAGCAAAAACCCGACCGCGGCGCTGACCACCAGCATGACAAACGCGCCGAGCGCCCGAGTCTCGTATTGCGCTTCGAAGTAAAGATAGAACGCCGCCGTCATCCAGCAAAACAGCACGAACACCTCGTAGAGGTTGCTCACCGGAATGTGCCCGACATCGGCGCCGATCAGGTAGCTCTCGTACCAGCGCACCAGCGTGCCGATGAGCGCCATGCCGATGCCGGCCCAGGCGATTTTCGATCCCAGCGACTCGAACGCGGCGCTGTGGCTTGCGCCGCCGCCAGTGGACGAATTGCCGGCGAACATGCCGAGCCAGTAGAAAATCGTGCTCATGAAAAACAGCACGCTCATCCACAGGATCGCCGACTGGCTGGACAAGAAGTATTTCAGCCAGAACACCTGCTCGGCGCGCGCCAGATCGCCCTGGTACGACGCAATGCCCAGCAGCGCAAAGCCGCAGGCAAGCAGCATCAGGATGCGCAAAGGCCGCCAGAACCAGCCCAGCGCAACGGCCGCCGGAATCGCGGCGAACAAGATGCCCTTTTCATACACGTCCATATAGGCGCTGTAGCGCGCGAAAGCGTATAAAAAGCCACCCGCGACCAGCATCGCGAACAGCCAGTCGAGCGCATTGCGCCGGGCGAAATAGCCCTGGCCCAGGCTCAGCGCGCCGCTGCCCCGCTCGGCCGACAGCGTGGTGGTGCTGATGCGCGTGGTTGTCGTATTCATAAGGGCGCCTGCAACAGTTTGGTTTTGAGCATCTCGAATTCCTTGTCGCCGTCGAGCGTCTTGCGGTTGGTGGAAAGCGCCATGGTGGCCTGGCTGCCCGCCGCGAATTCCGGCGCCGAATCGCCTGGCCCGCTGGCGGGAGCCTGGGCCGGCGGCGCCAGCCAGACCCAGACGCGGCGCTCGCGGATGTAAAGCATGGCGAACACGCCCACGATCAGCAACGCGCAGCCCAGGTAAACGATGGTTTTTCCGGGCGTCCGGGCGACCTGGAAGACGCTCGCCTGAACCTGCGTGAAATCCTTGAGCTGAAACGCCATCGGCGCCGGGTAATGCGGCGCATCCGACAGGCTGAGCACCATCTGCGCCATGAAGGCCTGGGTTTTCCCGTCCTGCGGCAGCGGCTTCAAGCCGGCCTGTTCGCGCGTCATCGCGGTCAGCTCGAAGAGCACGCCGTTCAGGATGCGAATCAGCACTTCGCCGGCGCGGTCGCGCTCGGCCTCGGGCACATTGGCCTCCATGAAGTCTGAAATCGCCTGCAGGCCCGCGGCCGGTTTGCCCTTGTCGGCACTTTCCACCGCAGGCGGAGCGAAACCGACACCGGCGAACAAGGCCAGCGCGCGCGATGCCGAATCGGCCAGCTGCCGCATAAGTTCCGGGCGATCGGCGCCGACCGCCAGCCGCGCGTAGCGCTCGACGGCCATGGCGCGCTGCGCCGGGTCGGCGAGCGCGGCGCGCAGGCGCACGAAGGTGTCCATGCTGCTTTCAGGGTCCGCCGGAACCCGCAGATACTGAAAAGCGGCGGCTGGATTTTCGCGAACGCCCAGCAGAAACATCGCCGGACTGTCCGCGTTGCCGTCCATCTTGACCGGCAGCATGTAGTTCTGGAATTCGCGCGCCTGGCCTGCCGCGTCGCGCAGCTTGTAGCCGATGCTCGGGCCGACGTTGCGCAGCTCCTTCTGGCTCGTCGTCTTGTTGGCGGCGCCCAGCCGGGTCTCGATCGCCTGGCGCAGATCGACCTTGCGCACATCGGCGCCCGATCCGCTTGCCGCGCCGCCAGCGAAATTCTCGACGTTGATGACGCGCAGCGCGGTGTACTCAAGCGTCAGTTTTTCGGCGCCGGCGCCCTGCCCGTTGGCCAGGCTGCTGGCGCCGCCGATCGTTCCCCGGATCTCGAACGGCTTGCTGGCGGCGGCCATCGGGATCGCCCTGAGGGTCACGCTGGAGCCGCCGTCGTCGAAGCTCGACTGGTAAATCTCGACGCCCTTGTAGCTCGCCGGATGGTTCACCTCGACGCGCGCCGGCGTTTTCTCGCCGGTCGCCTTGTCATGGATGACGATCTCGCTGGCGAACAGCTTGGGCATGCCGGTCGAGTAGTACTCGACGATGAATTTTTTCAGCTCGACCGCGAACGGCAGCTCCTGCAGCAGCACGCCGCCGGGCTGGTTCAGGATGGCGACGCTCGACTGCGTGCCTTCGGCGACCATCAGGTTGGCGCGGAATGTCGGGTTGTTCTCGCCCAGCCGGTGCCGCGCTGGAACATCGGCGATCAGGCCGCCCCCGCCGTACGCCGACTTGCCGCTGAGCAGCATCTGTGCCCGAACGATCATGTCGCCGTCGAGCAGTCCGCCGACGCAGACCAGCACGATGGCGCTGTGCGCGGCGATGTAGCCGAGCTTGTTGGCCGAGCCTTTCTTGGCGGCGACCATCCAGTCGCTACTGCGTCGCTGGAGCTTGACCTTCCAGCCGCTTTGCGCCAAGGTCTGCCCGATGCGCTGCGCCGCGGCTTCTGGCGGCTCGGCCAGCGCCGCCTGCGCGCGGTGGCCGAAGGCCCCCAGGCTCTGCTCGCGAACGCCCTCCTTCAGCTGATTGAAGTCGGCGGCGATCTTGGGCGCGTTGCGCGCGATGCACAGCGAGGTGGAAACCACCAGAAACGCCAGGATGAGCAAAAACCACCAAGCGCTATAGACCGTGTTGAGGCTGGCCAGGCGGAACACCTGCGCCCAGAAGGGCCCGAATTGATTAACGTAATTGGCAAGCGGCTCCTGCTGCTTCAAAACGGTGCCGATCACCGAGGCGATGCAGATCACGGTCAGCAGCGAAATCGAAAACCGCATCGACGACAGCAGCTCGACAAAGGCGCGCCAGGTGCGCGGGCCTCGGTTGATCGCCATGCCTTCGGTGGAAACGGTCATACCTGAAATTGAGTGCTGTTGATGCTGAAAGAAATAAAAAAGGAAAAAAGAAAAAGGCGGGCTTTCCTGAAAAAAAGCCCGCCCTGGTGTGATCGATTTTGCAGGCTGGGGTTCAACTCAGCCCTTGAAGCGCTTTTTATTTGATCAGCGCAGGCCGCCGATGTAATCCGCCACGGCGCGGATTTCGCGGTCGTTGAGCTTGGCGGCGATCTGCGTCATTTGCACGCTGTTGGCGCGAACGCCGTCGCGAAAAGCGGTCAGCTGGGCCGAGGTGTAGTCGGCATGCTGGCCGCCCAGGCGCGGATACTGCGATGGAATACCCGCGCCGGTCGGGTTGTGGCAGCCCGCGCAGGCGGGAAGCTGGCGCTCGGCGATGCCGCCCTTGTAAATGCGCTCGCCGAGGGCGACGAGTTCCTTGTCCCTGGCAAAACCAGGTTTTTCTTTCTTCGCCGTCGCCCAGTAGGCGATGTTTTTCATGTCGTCGTCGGTCAGCGTCGCCGCGATGCCCTGCATGATCGGGTTTTTGCGTTTGCCGGCCTTGTACTCCTGCAGTTGCTTGACCAGGTATTCAGGATGCTGCTGCGCCAGCTTCGGGTAGGCGGGCGTGCCGGAGTTGCCGTCGGCGCCATGGCAGGCGGCGCAGACCGCGGTAAATTTCGCTTCGCCGGCGGCCACGTCGGGCTTGGCGGCGGCGGCCGGCGCCGGAGCCTCAGCGGCGAATGAAGATGCGGCGGGCAGAGCCAGCAAGGCGGCCAGCAAGGAAGTAGCGAACAGCTTCATATCGGAACTTTAATAGAGTTGGCGCACAGAGAACCCAGTAGTCGCTGATTTTACAATGGCTTGCCATCGCATCATCGGCCTGCTTTTTCCGCAACCGTCATGCCGTAAACGCCCGCGTCACCGAACCTCGAAAAGCCGCCCGACCATGACCTTTCCCACCGCTCCACCCCGGTCAGCCGCGGCGCCAGACCCGAAAATCGCCATGGGCTGGCTGCACACGGCAAAGTTCTTGACCACCGCGCCCGAACTCAAGCACCTGCCGCGCATCGAGGTCCCCGAAATCGCTTTTGTCGGCCGCTCGAACGCCGGCAAATCGACCTGCATCAACACCCTGACGCAGCAGCACCGGCTGGCGTTCGCCTCGAAAACGCCGGGGCGCACGCAGAGCATCAATCTCTTTTCCCTAGGCAAGCAGGGCGTGACCGATGCGGTGCTGGCCGACCTGCCGGGCTATGGCTACGCCGCGGTTCCCAAGGAAGCCAAATACCGCTGGCAGCAGGTGATGGGCAACTACCTGCAAACCCGCGACAACCTCTTGGCCGTGGTGCTGCTGTGCGACCCGCGCCTGGGCCTGACCGAACTCGACGAGGTGCTGCTCGACGTGATTCGTCCGCGCGTGGAAGTTGGGCTCAAGTTCCTGGTGCTGCTGACCAAGTCCGACAAGCTCAACCGCACCGAAGGCGCCAAGGCGCTGCAGATCGTGAAGCTGCAGGCCGGCGGCGGCGACGTGAAACTGTTTTCCGCGCTCAAGCGCCGGGGCGTCGAAGAGGTCGCGCAGCATTTGTGGGACTGGGCGCATCCGGCGGAAAAAGCCCCACCAGCGTCCGAGAGCAGCTGATTTCGGCCGCGTCGCGTTAAAAAATCGATTAAATCAGGCTTTTGCGCATAGTGGTAGGGAATTGTTAGCTATTAAAATTATAGTAACGTGATGAACCCTTGATCACGCGCCAAAACCAGCCGTCCGCCGCTTGCAGCCCATGAAAACCAATACCC
>CAXSGT010000064.1:0-16277 GCA_964236835.1 uncultured Polaromonas sp. | reverse complement strand
GATGGTGCATCCGGATGATGAGCGCTATGCGCATCTGATTGGCAAGTTCGTGAAATTGCCTCTATGCGACCGCGAAATTCCGGTGATTGCCGACGGCTATGTGGACAAGGCGTTCGGCACCGGCGTCGTCAAGGTCACGCCGGCGCACGACACCAACGACTATGCGGTAGGAAAACGCCACAATTTGCCATTCGTCAGAGTGATCAATCTTGATGGAAGCATTGGATCAGTTCACTTAGGTGACCAAGAAAGCCTGGAGAAGACTGCCAGTACGCATGCTCCATTACTAGAAGGAAATTGGAACAGTCAACTATTTCGGGATATTAATGATAGGCATGCAGCCGGAACATTGATTCCTCAAAAGTACGAAGGCCTGGACCGCTTTGTCGCCCGCAAAGCCATCGTGGCTGACCTCGAAGCGGCTGGCTTGATGGTCGAAGTGAAAAAGCACAAACTCATGGTGCCGCGCTGTACCCGCACCGGCCAAGTGATCGAGCCGATGCTGACCGACCAATGGTTTGTCGCCGTGAACAAGGTGTCGGAGCAGGACCCGACCAGCAAATCCATCGCGCAAAAGGCAATCGACGCGGTGAACAGCGGCGCGGTGAAATTCGTTCCTGAGCAGTGGGTGAACACCTTCGACCAGTGGATGGGCAATATCCAAGACTGGTGCATCAGCCGCCAGCTCTGGTGGGGCCACCAGATTCCGGCCTGGTACGACGGCGAAGGTGTTGTTTATGTTCGTAATTCTGAATTTGACGCCAAAGCAGAATTCGCACGACATTTATTGCAGCTTCAGATTGACAGTTTCGAAAATCCTGATCCAGCTAAAACTGCACGCATTAAATTTCTTAATGACCATAAATTGCGCCGCGACGAAGACGTGCTGGACACCTGGTACTCGTCGGCGCTGGTGCCGTTCTCGTCTTTAGGCTGGCCGGAAAGAACCAAGGAACTCGACCTGTTTCTTCCCTCCAGCGTCCTCGTTACCGGCTACGACATCATCTTTTTCTGGGTTGCCCGGATGATCATGATGACGACGCACTTCACCGGCCAGGTGCCGTTCAAACACGTGTACATCCACGGCTTGGTAAAGGACGCGCAGGGCAGGAAGATGAGCAAGTCGGAAGGCAATGTGCTCGACCCGGTGGACTTGATCGACGGCATTGAACTGGCGCCGCTGCTGGACAAGCGCTCGCAGGGCCTGCGCAAGCCCGAAACCGCGCCGCAGGTTCGCAAGAACACCGAAAAAGAGTTTCCGTCCGGCATTCCCGCCTACGGCGCCGATGCGCTGCGCTTTACCTTTGCCTCGCTCGCCAGCCTGGGCCGCAGCATCAACTTCGACAGCAAGCGCTGCGAAGGCTACCGCAATTTCTGCAACAAGCTCTGGAACGCCACGCGCTTCACGCTGATGAATTGCGAAGGCCAGGACTGCGGCCTCGCCGAGCACACCAAGGCGCAGTGCGCGCCCGGCGGCGAGTTCGAGAACTATTTGTCGTTCTCGCAGGCCGACCGCTGGATTTCATCGACGCTGCAGCGCGTCGAGGCCGATGTCGCCAAGGGCTTTCTCGACTACCGCCTGGACAATGTCGCCGGCAGCATCTACCAGTTCATCTGGGACGAGTTCTGCGACTGGTACCTGGAAATCGCCAAGGTGCAAATTCAACAAGGCAGCGACGCGCAAAAGCGCGCCACGCGGCGCACGCTGATCCGCACGCTCGAAGCCATCCTGCGGCTGGCGCATCCCCTGATTCCGTTCATCACCGAGGAGCTCTGGCAAAAGGTCGCTCCCGTCGCAGGCAGGGCCGGGCCATTTATCGGCCTGGCGACCTATCCGCAAAGCCAGCCCGGAAAGATCGATCCGCAAGCCGAAGCGCATGTCGCCAGGCTCAAGACGCTGGTCGATGCCTGCCGCAACCTGCGCGGCGAGATGAAGGTGCCGCCGGCGACGCGGTTGCCGCTGCTGGTCTTGGGCGACGACGCCGACTTCATCAACGCCGTCGCACCGGTGCTCAAGTCGCTGGCCAAGCTCAGCGAAGTCAGGATGTTCGCGCTTGAGGCCGAATGGGTCGCCGCTGCCGAGGCCGCGCCCGTGGCGGTCGTCGGCGACGCCCGAGTCTGCCTGTACATGCAAGTCGATGCCGCCGCGGAAAAGGCGCGCCTGGGCAAGGAAGCGGCGCGCCTGGAGGGCGAGCTGGCCAAAGTCCAGGCCAAGCTGGCCAACGAAACCTTCGTCGCCAAAGTGCCGCCCGCCGTGCTGGCGCAGGAACGCAAGCGAGGGGTCGAGTTCACCGCGACGCTGGAAAAGCTCCGGGAGCAGCTGGCGCGCCTCAAGTAAAGCGTCTCAGGGCAATTACGCACGTCAAATCAAGCCCCGGTCCGACCAGCTCGGCCGAGCTTGTTACTGGAAAATCCGATTTTTTCATCAAAGTCCATGCAAAAACAACTATTGAACAAGGCGGTGTTTCCGGTGGCCGGGCTCGGAACGCGATTTTTGCCCGCGACCAAGGCGCAGCCCAAGGAAATGCTGCCGGTGGTGGACAAGCCATTGATCCAGTACGCGGTGGAAGAGGCGTATTCGGCAGGAATCCGCAGCATGATCTTTGTCACCGGCCGCAGCAAGCGCGCCATCGAAGACCATTTCGATACCGCCTATGAACTTGAAAACGAGCTCGAGCGCGGCGAAAAATATGAACTGCTGGCGATCGCGCGGTCGGTGATGCCCGGCGACATGAATGCCACCTTCGTTCGCCAGCCGCGCTCGCTCGGCCTGGGCCATGCCGTGCTGTGCGCCGAGCATCTCGTCGGTCGGGAGCCGTTCGCCGTGCTGCTGCCCGACGACCTGATGATCGGCCCATCGGGCGGTCCCTCGGTGCTGACGCAAATGGCGGCGCAGTTCGAGCGGCTCCAGCAATCCATCCTGGCGGTGCAGGAAGTGCCGCTGGCGCAGACGCGCCGCTACGGCATCGTCGCGGGCGAGGCCGCCGGTCCGGGGCTGATGAAGGTAAGCAAGATTGTTGAAAAACCGGCGTCGAGCGCGGCGCCGTCGCGCATGGGCGTGGCGGGGCGCTATATCCTGACGCCGGAGATTTTCAGCCATATCCGCCGTCAGGCCTCAGGCGTGGGCGGCGAAATCCAGCTGACCGACGGTATTTCCAGCCTGCTGGGCGAGCAAAGCGTATATGCCTTCGAGTACCAGGGCAAGCGCTACGACTGCGGCAGCAAGGAAGGCTTTCTGGAGGCGACCGTCGAGCTGGCGCTGCAGCATGCCGAGGTCGGCGAGCACTTTCGCAATTTTCTCAAATCGCTCAAGCTCGATTGAATCGCGCCGCCGGAACGGGTCAGCGCCGTTTCAGCACATGGATGAAATCGCCGCCGGCGGTTTGCTGCTCGACTAGGTCGTTGCCGGTTTGCCGGGCGAACGCCTGAAAGTCCCGCGTCGATCCGGCGTCGGTCGAAACCACGCGCAAGAGCTGGCCGCTCGTCATCTCCGCCAGGGCTTTCTTGGCTTTCAGAATCGGTAGCGGGCAATTCAGGCCACGTGTGTCGAGTTCTTTGTCAACGGTCATCATGATCGAATTCCTCTTGAGCTCACTCACGCCGGAAAGACCCCGGTGGACAAATAGCGGTCGCCCCGGTCGCAGACAATGAAGACGATCACCGCGTCCGTCACGGTCTTGGCGACTTCCTGCGCAACCCAGCATGCGCCCGCCGCGGAGATGCCGGCGAAAATTCCTTCCTCGCGCGCCAGCCTTCTGCACATGTCCTCGGCGTCGAGCTGGCTGACCAGCATTAGCTCGTCCACGCGGCTGGGGTCGTAGATTTTCGGCAGGTATTCCTGCGGCCACTTGCGTATTCCGGGAATGCGCGAGCCTTCGCTCGGCTGCGCGCCGATGATTCTGATCGCCGGGTTTTTCTCTTTCAGGTAGCGCGAAACACCGGTGATGGTGCCTGTCGTTCCCATCGCACTGACGAAATGGGTCACGCTGCCCGACGTGTCGGACCAGATTTCCGGGCCGGTGGTTTCATAGTGAACGCGCGGATTGTCGGGGCTGGCGAACTGGTCGAGCATTCGGCCCTTGCCTTCCCGCTGCATCTGCTCGGCCAAGTCGCGCGAGTATTCGATGCCGGCGCTTTTGGGCGTCAGGATGAGTTCGGCGCCAAAGGCCTTCATTGTCTGGGCGCGCTCGATGCTCAGGTCTTCCGGCATGATCAAAATCATGCGGTAGCCCCTGATCGCCGCGGCCATGGCCAGTGCGATGCCGGTATTGCCCGAGGTCGCCTCGATCAGCGTGTCGCCCGGCTTGATCTCGCCGCGCGCCTCGGCGCCCCGGATCATCGCCAAGGCCGGGCGGTCTTTCACCGAGCCGGCCGGGTTGTTGCCTTCGAGCTTGCCGAGCACGATGTTGCCACGCGCGGCGTTCTCGGCAGCGGCAATCCGCTGCAAGGCCGCCAACGGTGTTTTGCCAATAGCGTCTTCAATCGTTGGAAATTTCATAGCTTTGCACTGTGCCATAATTTTGTTTTTCGCATTCCTTGGCCCGGGTGGTGAAATTGGTAGACGCAGGGGACTCAAAATCCCCCGCCGAAAGGCGTGCCGGTTCGATTCCGGCCCCGGGCACCAGGATAGTTTGCTACTAAATTAATAGTAATAGGCGCATCACTGGACGCGTCGTAGGCGCATGAATCACTTCACAGCCGGCGCCTGAGCGATCAATTCGGTCTTGATGCCGAACAGCTCCCACAGTCCTGGATGCATAGGCGTGACACCATACTCCCAGTCTTGCCAAGTCCTTAGCGTCGAGTAAATCAGCTTGGCCGCAGCTGGTTGCGTCAAACCTGCAGCGAGTCGGGCGGCGCGAACTTGCTCGGGTGTGGGGCTGGTCATCACTGATGCCGCTCAATAAAAGACTTGTGGTTTCATAAATCGCTTCGCATATGGAGTCTTGCCTATCTGGAACATTCGATTTTTCGTGTGGTCAATGCGAAGACTAGTCAAGTTTGATACCTGCCGTTTTAATGATGCGTTCCCACTTGATGCTGTCTTCGCTCATCAGTTTGGCAAGCGCAGCAGGAGTGCTAGCTTGCGCTTCAAGACCATAACTGGATAACCGGTTCTTGGTTTCCGGCTGTGCAAGTACACGGCCAATTTCGACGTTCAGCCTGTCAACAATTGCTGCCGGTGTGCCCGCCGGGGCAAATACGGCAAACCAGTTGCTTACTTCAAAATCCTTGATGCCCATTTCGACCATAGTTGGCACTTGCGAAAGCGTCGATGAACGGGCGCGCCCAGTTTGACCCAGCAACTTGACCCGCTCGGTTTTTGCATATTGCATAAATGGCGCAATATCCGACACCACCAGGTCAACATCGCCGGCAAGCAGTGCCTGCGCTGCGCCGGCGCTTCCTTTGTAAGGGATATAAGTCATTTCCGCCCCTGTCAAACTCTTCAAAAATTCACCGGTCAACTGTCCTATCAGGGCGCCCGATCCGTAATTGATTTTGCCAGGCTGGGATTTGGCTAGCGCAATAAGTTCTGCCATTGAAGAAACGCGCAGCTTAGGACCAGCGACATACCACATGGTCTGGCTGGTCACTTGAGAAACCGGCATGAAGTCTTTCACGGGATCGTAAGGCAGCCTAGAAAAAGTGTGGGGATTGATCGTAAATATCAGATCCAGGCCCATCAACAGCGTGTACCCATCTGCTGGCGCCCGAGCCACTTCCTGAGCACCGATAAAAAGGTTCGCACCCGGACGGTTATCGATGATGACCGCTTGGCCCAGGCGCTCGCTTAAGCCCTGGCCGAGAAGACGTGCCACGGCGTCGCCGCTTCCACCAGGAGGAAAGGGCACGACCAACCTCAAGGGTTTGGCCGGATAGGTCTGCGCCAATGCGGGCAGCGAAATCGACAAGGTAAGGAATGCCAGCAAGCTCCAAATCCAAGCGCGTGATAGAAAAAACATTGAAAGTTCTCTTTCATTTACATTAAAAAATTGCATTCAGCCGATTTCGACCGTGATGATCTGGTTCGAAGAACATCCATGCCGTCGATCTCACATTCGACAACATCGTCCGGCTGAAGGTGCCACGGCGACTCCATGACATAGCTCACGCCCGATGGTGTTGCCAATGTCGCCTAGTTGGCTCCGACCACGGCTGTGAGCGCATTGACTTGCAAAATCCAATGGGCCGGTTTGAGCGCTGCGCAGCGTTGCGTCCGCTGCGGCATCATCGCGCAAGACGCCAAGACATTGCGCTTTTTCGTGTTGGTAGCTGATAGGTTCCATTTCTTTCTTTTCAAAGTTCTTCTGGAACGCATCGATTGCGCTGCACACCCAGCCCTTCGATTTCACACTCGACGATATCGCCAGCTTCAAGAAAAATACCCAATCCCTGCCCTGTTCCCGCAGGTGTTCCTGTTGCCAAGATGTCTCCTGGAAACCAGGTCGTTCCTTTCGAAAAATAGGCAATCTGCTCGGCCGGCGTAAAAATCAGCCCTCCCGTATTGCCGTTTTGCATGATGCGGCCATTGACCGAGAGCCTGATTGCCAGGTTGAGTGGGTCTGCAACAAAGGCGCTCGGAACCATGCATGGTCCGGCCGGCGCGAAGGTGTCGAAACTCTTCGCTGCAAACCAGTCGGAGCGCAGTGTCGGCCGGTCACTGCGCCACTGGTTGTCCCGGCAGGAAACGTCGTTGAATGTCATGAAGCCCGCCACGATCGACATGGCGTTTTCCTCGCTAACGCGTTTCCCGCGCTGGCCGATCACCACGCCAAGCTCGGCTTCCCAGTCGATCTGGCTATGCCCGGACGTTAAGACGATGTCGTCGTAGGCGCCGACGAGCGAGCTGGAAGCCTTGAGAAATGCATAAGGCCAGGTTTTGGCTTTTTCTCCCATGAAGTCGGTCGACATGTCGACCGGCGCCTTGTCAGCGCCGAAGTGACTGCGGCGCATTTCCAGCACGTGATCAGCATAGTTTTGTGCATGACAAACTATTTTTCCCGGCTTCAGAACAGGCGGCCTGTAATTAACGGCGCTGCCATGCTCGGCCAAGGGAGGCGCAACGGCACCTTCCAGCTCTGTCAGGCGCTCAGCCAGCAAGCGTAGAGAATCAAAACTGCGTTCCCAGTCCTGCAATAGGTCGTCGAGGCATCGCGCGCTTGACAGCGAGGCGGCGCCTGCGTCCGAGCTGAGAAGCGATCTGGATGCAATCCCGATATTAAAAACTTGCTGATTTTCACCGACCACCATCGCAGCGAAATTGGTGCCGTTTTCCAACTCACAGGTAGCCAGCTTGAATAAGGGCGGTTTCATGGCTTGCGCTTTCATTTGGTCGGTGTTTCAGGCATTTGCATCGTCCAGGCGGCAACGATTTCCGGCGAGTAATCCCAGCTTTGCGCTTCCCAGCTGTCGTCGAGGTAGTCCATGTCGCTGTAGTACTCGCAGCTGCCGCCTAGTGGAGAATGAAAGTACCAAAAATAGTTAGAGCCCAACGTATGGCGGCCTGGTCCTACCTGGGTTTTCCAGCCACGTGCTTGCATATAGCGTCCGCCCATCATGACCTGATGGAAATCATTCACCTCGAACGACATGTGGTGCAGCCCCACCAAACCAGGCCGATGTATGAAAAAAATGTTGTGGTGATCGTGCGCTCCTGGCGCGCGAAGAAAAATTCCCTTCCCCGGATAGACATCCGAGGCTCTGAACGCAAGGTTGTCAATAAAAAACGATGTCGCGGCCTCAAATGTTTCTATATCGGGAATGAATACCGCGATGTGACCGAGATGCCGCACCTCGGGACGGATTGTGAAATCGACACGCTGGTTCCGACGCACGGGACGGCCTGGGTAATTTTGCGCAGATTCCACAGGCGCAAGTTCACGAAGTAGCGACCGTTCAAATCCGAAGCCGTACCCTCCTGGTCCGATCAAATGAATTCCACCTTCAATATCCCGTTTGGTTTCAAAGTGAGGCTCGAGCGACCGGGCTAGCGAGTTCAGATGTTCTTCCGAGTCCACAGCCCAAACGATCTCCCGAAGCGCACTGCCTTCATGTTCAGGCGAAAAAAACCCCGGTGTTGCTTTGCCGTCAAGAATGATTCGCGCGCCTTCCAGCGTCATGCCAATCATCGAGGCGTCTTGGCCTTCTCTAAGCGGCAGCCCCCAGTCGTCCAAAAACCGTTGTGCGGTGGGTATGTCTTCGGTTGCGAAGTGAATGTCTTGAATTCCGAGGATTGTCATGGCTGGGGTCCGTTGATTTGGCTTGTTAGATTAAATGGGATGGCTCAAAACCAATTCGTGCGGCCGCGCCTTGCCGGCGGCATCGCCACCAAAGCGGCTGCGAATATTTTCATCGCGTTGCCGCCATGCTTCAGGCGTATTGACCTGGCCTTCGTCGCCCAGTTGGCGAGACAAATCCTGCACATATTTACAGCGGTCGTAGCGACGCTGCTCGAACGCCAAAAGTGTTTGCTCGACGGCGTTGTTCTTGGCGCACTCCTGCGCGAGCACCACGGCATCCTCTACCGCCATCGACGCTCCTTGAGCGGCGTGGGGTGTCGACGCATGTGCCGCATCGCCGATCAGTACCATTCTGCCCACATGCCAAGGCAGCGGAAGGATGACTTCCTCGATGGGTGCGTAGACCACGGCCGCAGCATCGATGAGTCGCTCCTGAATCGCCGACATCATTGGGCCTTTGAGTGGTTTCATTCTGTCCCTCATGAGCGTGTGCAGCTTGCCTGGGTCCATCCAGGGATTGCCGGATTCGTTGCTGACCAACAGCATGTACATCGAATCCTGGCTTAGCGGAACCAGGCCCGCCTTAACCCCCGGCCCCATTAAAATGGCCTGGTAGGTAACTTGCGCAGGCCTTGACGTAGTGAAGCGCCAGCAGCCGTGGCCTGTATGCCTCGGCGCAATAGTTCCGAATAAGCGTTCGCGCATCGCCGATCGAATGCCGTCGGAACCGATCACCAAGTCATAGCGGCCTTTGGTGCCATCTGAAAATACCACATCCACCCCTCGGCCGTCATCTAGCAAATCACAGACCGTCATGCCAAGCCTTAAGGTAGCGCCGACTGCCAACGCGGCCGCTTTCAGGATGCGCTGCAGTTCGGATCGCCGGAGGAAATTGGCCGCCGGTCGGCGCGGGTCGGCGATCCGCATCAACCTCAAACTTGCCAGCAAAGTTTCGTTCGCGTCAAGATAGCGGTATTCGTCGGACTGGTAGCCAGCGGCCATGCAAGCGTCAAGTAGGCCAATCTGCGCCAGCGCCCGCAGTTGATTGCCCGGCTGGATAATGCCAACACCCAAAACGCCGTGCTCTTCTCGCGCTTCAATAATGTCGGCCTGTATTCCCAGCTGGCCGAAGGCGGCGCCCGCAGTCAAGCCGGCGATGCCACCCCCAATCAGCAACACTTTTTTGATTTGGCTAGCCATGGGTCCCTTCGTCCAGCGGCATTGCGTTGAGGCGGCACACCGCGGCATGGTAGGAAGTCTGGTCCACCAATTCATCCACAGTCGGCAGGCCCACGCTCAATTCCTGGTCAACGCGCGCCCGCAACGCAAACACGTTGGCAAGTCCTTGCGTATTCAGCGCGGCGTCCGGTGCCAGACCGAAACCAGGCTCCAGCAGATTTTCGAGCGTTTCGTTTGCAAGAGCCTGGTCTATGTCCAAGTGCCGCTGCAGCATCGCGGACGCTTCGCTTCGATGGGAGCCATGGTAAAGCCAGCGCAACGCGCGCAAATAGCCAAGTATGTAGGCATCAACCAACAGCGTATGGTTTTTGAACCACGAGCTCAGCGCAAAACCGGCGGTCGCTTGGTAAGGGCCTATCAAGTCCACCACACGCCCAAGGCTAGTCAAGCCTCGAGCACGGCTGCGGATGGAAAAAGGCGGGTTGAGAATGCTGGCGGCGCAGGATTCGTCCTGCGCCATTTTGATTTCACGCTGGTATGTTGCACCGACAGGAAGTAACTGGTAATCAATGCCCGCTGTCATTCCTTTTTCAAGCAAAATTGCGCGCAACTGAAGCGCATAGGCAGTATCGGGCGCATCGACGAGTACAACGCGTTCACGCAGCGAAGCAATATTTTTGACTTCGGGCTGTACGAACAGTTCGTTCATGCCTGAATCGCCTCCCATGAAAACCGTGACCTTGACGCCCGCGCGGAAAAGCGCCAATGCGTTGTCAACCGCGGTATGCGCGATTTCAAAATCTTCGGCTTCGAGGCCAATGCGCAGTTCAGACGAATTGGCAGTGAAGAATATTTCCACGTTCAGCCCGACAAAAAAACCTTTCGCCTTGGCTACTAGGAGCGGCAGATTTTGTGCGCCGGGGAAGACTTTTACCCGTACCGTCCGGTTAATTAAGGACAATTGGAATCTCCAATGGGCCTGGCAGCAAGGCCTGGCCGGGCGCTAAACAAGCAAGAATTAATTCCTTGCTAAAAGAATTATTTTACGAGATGTGTGGACATTAATTCCTTCAGGAAAGAATTAATCTAGGGATATTCCCTAAGTAAGAAAATAGTGTGAAATAGTGATCCCGCTTGCGTAACAGCATCCTGGGCTTGAGTGACAATCCCGGAATGAAGCGTCAAGCCAAAAAGCTGATTGAAAGTTCGGCCAGGGCAAGTAGCACATCGGAAGCTTTCATGCCCAAAACCAAGATGGTTATTCGACGTCGGACCAAGGGACGGCCATTGCAAAACAGTGGCGTGGGCAAAGAGGCAATTCTGGATGCAACCCTTGACCTCCTTCGCCATACCCGTCCTGGCGCACTAACTCTTAAAGAGGTCGCACTGCAGGCCGGAGTTGACGCGGCATTGGTTCGCTATTATTTCGGCAACAAAGAAGGGCTGCTGCGCGAGACAATATCGCTCATGCTCGAACAACGCCAAGCGACATCGAGCGCCCTGCTTCGTCAGGACCTGACATCGGAGCAAAGACTGCATAAACGCATATCGGCGGTACTCACACAGCAGTGCACCGATCCCAACTTTCATCAGCTGGTGGTTGAGCAGTTATTTTCCTCCCGGGAAGAGTCTGCAAAGCGTATGGTTGAGACCATCGCCGCGCGCGGGCTGGCGATCGAGCGTGCAGTGTTACAAGGTGGCGAAGGGAAACTGCGTGCAGTCGATCCAAGGTTCCTGAACATCTGCATCCTTGGGATGTGCGAGTTTTTTGCATCCTCCCAGCCACTGGTGGCTGCAATGTTCAAAAAGCCCATCGACGAAAAATTGACCCAGTCGTACATCGACTTTCTTGTCGATTTGCTGCTGAACGGCTTACGCGGTGAAGCACTATCGTCTACAAACTCCGGACGTGACTCGACCTCCAATGCGACTCCGCTATAGCAACTCAAATGTTTAGCGTGGCCGCTGCCCCAGACTGCTCTTCCCGCAAGCCCTCGGCCACGGTCGGGTAGCGCAGCGTCAGCCGCAATTCTTTTTTCATCCGCCGGTTGTCCAGCCGCCGGGACTCACTCATGAAGCTCAGAAGCATCGGCGGCAACTGTTCGGTGGCGGCCTGGCGCGCCAGCCGGGGCGGGCGAGGCAGCCCGTACAGGTCGGCGGCC
This sequence comes from uncultured Polaromonas sp., assembly GCA_964236835.1. Classification (GTDB taxonomy): domain Bacteria; phylum Pseudomonadota; class Gammaproteobacteria; order Burkholderiales; family Burkholderiaceae_C; genus Polaromonas. The sequence goes on along the minus strand of CAXSGT010000064.1, from coordinate 4,693 downwards.
AGGTCGAAATAGTCTCCCATCAACAGCCGCGTGTCATCGCTGACGTTGCTCACGCGCTGCGGCTTGCCGCGCCACAACGCCGCCAGGCAGGCGCGGGCCAGGTCGTCGGCCTGGATATGGCTGGTATATACGTCGTCCTCGCGCTGCAGCACCGGTGTCGCCTTGCGGAGCCGGCCGCGCGGCGTGCCGCCTTCACGGTTGACGCCATAGATGCCGGGAATCCGCAGGATATGCGCGGGCGTTCCGGTCGCGCGGCCGAATAGGCGGATAGACGCTTCCGCATTGACGCGGCGACGCGAGCGGGGCGTTTGCGGATTCACACGCCGCGTTTCATCGATTTCTTCGCCGCCGCAGTCGCCATACACGCCGCTGGTGGAGCCATACACCAGCGACCGGGGCAAGCCGCGAAGGCGCAGCGCGCGCAGCAGCGCCACGGTGCGCGGGTCGCTTTGCTGGGCCGGTTTGTCTCCTGGAGGCGGCGCCAGATGCAGCACGCGCGTTGCGAGCCCTGCAAGCCGGCGCAATGAAAGTGGCCGGTCAAGATCGCCAAGCAAAGGGACGATCTGCAGACTGCGCAGCGCCGGCGCGCGTTCGGCCGAAGATGTCAGCGCCATCCGCTTGACGCCGGGCGGCAGCTGGCCGGCCACGCGCAAGCCGACATCGCCGCAGCCGACGATCAACACGCGCTGGCGGCGAAAGCGCGCCGGCAGCGCGCCGAGAGGGTTCAGGTTTGAAGGCAAAATCGGATTTTCTGAAGAATCAGACTTGTCGAATCAAAAAAATACCAGAGGATACCGAAGATGAGCTTTAACGTGACGGTGCAGCCCAGCGGCCGCAAATTTACCGCCAATGCAGGCGAAGCGCTGCTGGCCGCGGCCATTCGGCAGGGCGTCGGCCTGCCCTACGGCTGCAAGGACGGTGCGTGCGGTTCCTGCAAATGCAAAATGGTCGAAGGCAGGGTAACGCACGGCGCGCACCAAGCCAAGGCTTTGTCGGCCGAAGAAGAGGTCAACGGATTTATTCTGACCTGCTGCGGCGTCGCCCATAGCGACATCGTGCTCGAAGCCCGCCAGGTGACCGACGAGAGCGCTTTTCCCGTCCGCAAGATGCCCTCACGGGTCGCCGGCATGGCCCGGATGTCGCACGACGTCATGGTGATTCGCCTGCAGTTGCCGGCCAGCGACGTGCTGAAGTACCACGCCGGTCAGTATGTGGAATTTCTGCTCGCGGGCGGCGACCGCCGCTCCTACTCGATGGCCAATGCGCCGCATACGCAAGCCATCGCGCCCGGCATCGAGCTGCACATCCGCCACATGCCGGGCGGCAAATTCACCGAACATGTCTTCGGTGCGATGAAAGAAAAGGAAATTCTGCGGATCGAGGGACCTTACGGCAGCTTTTTCCTGCGCGAGGACAGCGCCAAGCCAATAATTTTGTTGGCGTCCGGAACGGGCTTTGCGCCACTGAAAGCGATCATCGAGCACATGCTGCATAAAAACATCACTCGGCCGGCGGTGCTGTATTGGGGTGGACGCCGGCCGCCCGACCTGTATATGCACGACTGGGTGCTGGCCAGAGTCGCTGAGATACCCAGCCTGCGTTATGTTCCCGTCGTATCGGATGCGCTGCCGGAAGACGACTGGACGGGCCGCACCGGCTTCGTGCATCGAGCGGTGCTGCAAGACTTTTCCGACCTGTCGGGGCATCAGGTATATGCCTGCGGCGCGCCGATCATGGTCGAGTCGGCGCGAGAAGACTACAGCGCACTGGCGCGACTGCCGCCGGAAGAGTTTTTCGCCGATGCGTTCACTACCGAAGCCGACAAGGCCAAAGCAGGGTAAATCGAAAAACTCCGGCGCATTCGTTCGGCTTGACGTTACCTCGCAAATGCCTGGCGATTATGCTTTTGCCGATAAATCGCCCGGTTGTCGCGGTTTTGTTCCCGCTGCAGGCGGTGGCGTTCACTGCGCGTCATCACGCCATCGGCCCTAGCCTGCGCCTTATGAAAAGCGAGCCTGCCCTGGCGCCTTTCAAGCCGCGCCGCTTCTCGCGGCGTCAACTGGCCGGATGCCATTCCCTGGTTGATGCGTTTTTGCTGATTGATCTGGCGCTGGTCGATCCTGGGAGTCGTGAGCGGGTCCCTGGGAGCGACGGGCGCTTGCGCAAAAACGGCGCCGCTTAAGGTGAAGGCTACGGCGGCAATCAAGGTCTGGATTTTCATGATGTCTCACTTTCGTCGGTTGATAACAAGGGCTGTGGCCTATGAAGCGGTTCGCTCCATGAAGCTGCAACGCGCCAGCCCACGGCAGCGGTGGACAGCGCCTGATTGGCGTCCGCGTAAAGAAAAATGAAGCATGGCCAACGGCAAGGTCACGCTGCTTTTCTGCACAATACGGCCCATGAAAACACAGCCCGTATTCCTTCAAAATTTTCGTCTGAAACTGCTTTGCCTGGGCAAATCATTGATCGCCGGCGTTGCTTCGGCCATGCTTGCCTCTGCCATGGCGCAGACCGCCGCGCCGCCCGCCAAGGTCACGCGGCTCATCGTTCCCTATGCGGCCGGCGGACCGATCGACGCGACGGCCCGCCTGTTGGCCGAAGGCGTGAAAAGTTCGTTGGGCGCGGTGATCATTGAAAACCGCCCCGGTGCCGGCGGCAACATCGGCGTCGATGCGATCGCCAAGGCGGCGCCCGATGGGCTGACGATCGGCATCGCCGCGGTCGCCACGCATGCCATCAACCCATGGCTCTTCAGCAAGATGCCGTACAACGCGGCGACCGACTTCGCGCCCATCACGCAAATGGTGCGAGTGCCCAACGTGCTGGTGATGAACGCCGACACGGCGCGCCGCCTCAACATCGCGACGCTGGCCGATTTGATCCGGTATGCCAAAGCCAATCCGGCCAAGCTCAACTACGGCAGCGGCGGCAACGGCAGCGCCGGCCACCTTGCAGGCGAGATGTTCAAGGCGCGGGCCGGGATTTTCGCGCTGCATATTCCCTATAACGGCGGCAATCCGGCGCAGCTCGCGCTGCTCAGCGGCCAGGTCGATTTCAATTTCGACAACCTTGCGACGGCGTCGGCCAATATCAAGGCTGGCAAGCTCAAGGCGATTGCTGTGACCACCGCCCGGCGCAGCGCCTTTTTGCCAGACGTGCCGGCCGTGGCGGAAACGCTCAACGGTTTTGAAATCGACACCTGGTGGGGCTTGGTGGCGCCGGCCGGCACCCCCGCCGAGGTGGTTGCGAAGCTCAACCAGGCGTTCGTCGCTGCGCTGAACGCGCCTGACACCAAAATCCGCTTCGCCACGCTGATGGCCGAACCAGTTGCGAGTACACCCGAGCAGTTCGGTGCTTTCATGAAGGGGGAACTGGCGAAGTATGAGAAGGTGGTGAAGGCTAGCGGAGCGCGGGTGGATTGAGTTCTACGGTCTGCCACTAAATGCGGTAGCAGTCGAGCCGTCCCAATGGATTACACTTGTCCATGCTGACGATAGCTGAACTGCCAGAATTCATTCGCACCGCCGAAAAGTTGCTTACTGAAATCGAGCGACAAGACGTCATCCGCTATCTGGCTGAGCACCCCAAGGCAGGCGACCTGATGGAAGGCACGGGAGGCGTGCGCAAACTTCGGTGGCGTCGGGGTAGCCAGGGAAAGAGCGGTGGCGTTCGTGTCATCTATTATTTTTATGATGAAGGCATGCCGCTGTATCTGATGACGCTTTTTGCCAAAGGCGACCAAGCCAATTTATCCAAAGCAGAGCGCAATGACTTGGCCGGCCTGGTTCAACTTCTGGTCTTGGCATGGAAAAGGAAACAAATATGAGCACTTCATTCGACAGCATCAAGCGCGGTGTGCTGCAAGCCATTGAACACGCTGAAGGCCGTGCGCCGCAGACCCGCATTCACCGCCCCCGCCCGGTTGACGTGAAAGCGTTGCGCTCCAAAGTCGGTATGACGCAGGAACAGTTTGCGTCCCACTTCGGATTTTCCACCGCAACGCTACGCCACTGGGAGCGAGGCGACCGAGCCCCGCATGGGCCTGCGCTGGTATTGCTAAACGTCATCCAGCACAACCCGAACGCAGTGATCGAGGCGCTTGCGGCTTGAGAACCACGATGGCACGCATGTTTGATCCACCGCATCCCGCGGCCTGACGCTGAAGGATGACGTTTTGCCTGCGTTGTGGCTGACTGTGACGCAGGCCGCTGAGCCGCTTGATATATCCCACGTGGCGCTATCCCGCGTGCTGAATGGCTGGGGCCCTATCTCGCCGGAAATGGCGCTGCGCATCAAGGCATAGCTGGCATGGAGCGTGGCGGCGAGACGCGGCTGTGGCTGGCGGAGCAAAGCGCTTATGACGTGTGGTAGGCCGAACAGCGATCCAAGACTACGCCGATGCATGTTCAGCCTACTCCCCTAGTGGCGGCCTAATGGTTTGAGCGACGTAGCATTAAGTCGCTCAAGATTTTCCTAATCGAAGGCTGTAGCTTGCTAATTGCGGCATCCAACCCGATCCATATCGACGGTGAAACGACATAGACATGGTGAACAACAGCGTTAGGTTGATGCCGGACGGCAGCCTCTACTCCGTCTATGTGTCCAATTTGTTTGTTGCGCGCATTTTTAACACTCGACACTAGTGTCCTGTCGCAGAAATACGTTGCATAGATTTTGCATGGTGCTGGGTACA
>CAXSGT010000063.1:0-16382 GCA_964236835.1 uncultured Polaromonas sp. | reverse complement strand
GACCGCGCCATCCGGCTGGTCGAGCAGCTGCTGCTGCTGGCGCGGCAAGAGGCCGCCGACGCGGAGCCGGCCGGCGGCGGCGCCGGGCGGGTCGATTTGCAACAGGTCGCGCGGCTCGCCATCGCCGATGTGCTGCCGCAGGCCGGGCGCAAGCGGATCGACCTGGGGCTGGTTGGGAGTCCGCCCGCGCCGGAGATCATTGAGGTCGGCGGGCAAACCGAAGGCTTGCGTATTTTGCTGCGCAATCTGCTGGAAAACGCCGTCAAGTACACGCCGCCGGACGGCCGGGTCGATGTGACCCTGGCAGGCGGGCAGGGCCGGCCGGTGCTGACGGTCGAAGACAGTGGACCCGGCATTGCGCCGGAAAACCGCCAGCGCGTGTTCGACCGCTTCTTTCGCGCCGCCGACAACGCGGCCGAGACCGGCAGCGGGCTGGGCCTGGCCATCGTCAAGGCGATCGCCGACCGGCACGGCGCGGCGCTGGCGCTCGGCCGCTCCGAACGGCTGGGCGGGTTGAAGGTCGAAGTGCGGTTTCCGCCGGCCCGGCTGGTTTAAGCCTCGCCTAAGCCTGCCGCCTCATAGTTGGATGCATCGGCGCCGATGCGCGCCCTACTTCGATGCCAAGGAAACCTTTGCCATGAAATCCACTGCTTTGAACAATACCCGGCTGGTCGCAGCCCTGCTGGCCGCCGGCGTTATCGGCGGCGCCGGCGTCGGCGCATTCAGTGCGGCGCATTCCCCAGCCGCCGCCCAGCCGCTGCCAGCCGTCATCGCCAGCGTGGCCGGCGCGCCGATGGCCGTGCCCGACTTTTCGCAGATCACCGAACGCTACGGCCCGGCCGTGGTGAACATCAGCGTGACCGGCACGACCAAGGTTGCGAACGATTCACCGCTGGCGCAGGGCGGCGGCGAAGATGGCGGCGACCCGCTTGCCAATGGCGACATCGGTGAATTTTTACGCCGCTTCCAGCAGGGCCAGCGCCCTGGCGCGGGCCGGGGCGGCTCAGGCGCGCCGCGCGAAATGCCGATGCGCGGCCAGGGTTCGGGCTTTATCGTCAGCGCCGACGGCATCATCTTGACCAATGCGCACGTCGTTCGAGGCGCGAAGGAAGTGACCGTCAAACTGACCGACCGGCGCGAGTTCCGCGCCAAGGTGCTCGGCGCCGACGCCAAGACAGACGTCGCCGTGCTGAAGATCGAAGCCAGCCGCCTGCCCGTCGCCACGCTGGGCAAAACCAGTGAGCTGAAGGTTGGCGAATGGGTGCTGGCCATCGGCTCGCCGTTCGGCTTTGAAAACACCGTGACCGCCGGGGTCGTCAGCGCCAAGGGCCGCTCGCTGCCCGACGACAGCGCCGTGCCCTTCATCCAGACCGACGTCGCGATCAACCCCGGCAACTCGGGTGGGCCGCTGTTCAACGCCCGCGGCGAGGTGGTCGGCATGAACTCGCAGATTTATTCGCGCAGCGGCGGCTACCAGGGCGTGTCGTTCGCCATCCCGATCGACGTCGCCAACAGAGTCAAAAACCAGATCGTCGCCACCGGCAAGGTCGAGCATGCGCGCCTGGGCGTGGCGGTGCAGGAAGTGAACCAGGCTTTCGCCGACTCCTTCAAGCTCGACAAACCCGAGGGCGCGCTGGTTTCCACCGTCGAAAAAGGCAGTCCGGCCGACAAGGCCGGCTTGCAGCCTGGCGACGTGATTCGCCAGGTCAACGGCCAGCCGATCGTGTCATCGGGCGACCTGCCCGCCGTCATCGGCCTGGCGACGCCGGGCGACAGCGTCAAGCTGGGCATCTGGCGCCAGGGCGCGGCGAAGGAGCTGACAGCGCGCCTGGCCAGCGCCGATGAAAAAACGGCGCAGGCCGCGGGCAGCACAGGCGCGCCCGCGCAGGGCAAGCTCGGCCTGGCGCTGCGGCCGCTGCAGCCTGGCGAACAGCAGGCGTCGGGCATCGACAGCGGCTTGCTGGTCCAGCAGGCAAGTGGCCCGGCGGCGCTGGCCGGTATTCAGTCGGGCGACGTGCTGCTGTCGATCAACGGCGTTCCGGTGAAAAACATCGAGCAGGTGCGCGCCGCCGTCGCCAAATCCGAAAAATCGGTGGCGCTGCTGATCCAGCGCGGCGACAGTAAAATCTTCGTTCCGGTGAACCTGGGCTGAGCTTGCTTGCCGGCGCATGGAAAATCGGGCGTTTTCATCAAAAACCAGGAGCTAAATCCATGCATTGGGTCACCCGCCAATACCTGCACCTCGACCGCGTCGCCACGCCCTGGCTGATCCTTCGCTTCATCGACCCTGAAGCGAAGTTCAGCTATGTGCCGTGGACGCAAGAGCACCTGGCGCCGCCGGACGCGATTCCGTTTTCGATGCCGGGCGTCGAGCTCGGCACGCATGACAGCGCGGGCTCGACCTTCGACAAGGTGATGCGCAAGTACGGCATCACCGACCCGTCGGTTGCCGAGCTCGGCTCGGTGGTGCGCGCCGGCATCGCTTATGTCATGAAAGGGTTTCGCCCCGCCGTGGACGACAGGATCGGCCAGATGGCCGTCGGCTTGCTGGCCTTCGCCGAAGGCGTGCGGCTGACGCAGCAGACCGACGACGGCATTCTTGCCGCCAGCCTGCCGGTCTATGACGCGCTGTATGCGAACTTCAGGGTCTATGAGCTCGCCAAGTCGAAGGGGCTTTCCCTGCCCGACCACAGCGACGGCCGCGGGCCGAGCAGCGAGTACGAAGGCCTGCGCCGCATCTACAACGACGGCGGCAGGCCGTCGCCATATTGGCCGATGGCTGCGTTTCCATCGGCGTAAATACTCAGGGCGGCGTTTGCCGCTCACTGGTCGGCAACTGCATTTTTTGCGGCGAGTGGTACTGGAACACGTACATCAGGGCGAAAAATAAGGCGATCAGCAGACCGATGTAAAACCAGGCCAGCGGGCGCCCGCCCCATCTCGCCCAGGCCGCGAACAGCAGCGGCGCCAGAACCGACAGTACCGCCAGCAGACTCAAGCCGAAAACAGTCCACACGCCCGGCGCTTCGCGCGCCAGAAATTGGCGCTGTTCGTGCATGTCCCAGCCGCGCCAGGTAATTAGCAGCGCCGCGAAAGCCAGTCCCATGAACGCGATGAACGGCGTGACCCCAAGCGCCGCCTCCATGATGTCCGCCAGATCCATATCCGCACCGGAAAATAGCGCGCCTGATTCGGCCCACGCCACCTGAAACAGCGCCAGCCATGGCTGGACGTTGGCCATGACCAGACCTGCGCACGACGCCCAGAACGTCAGCCTGAGCCAGACCAGGCAGTTCACCCGGTGAGCGCGCCGGCGCTGGGCCTGCGCCACCCACGCCGGATCGAACCGGTAAAGCTTGTCGAGCGGCAACCGCGCCGTTTGCCCTATCAGCAGCGCCAGCGGCAGCACCACGTCCTCCACATTGGTCCAGTAGCTGGTGTGGTCGCTGAGCCAGGACGCCCGGTTGCAAACTTCTCGTGTGTCGATACCCGCGTCCGGATCGGGCGCTGATTCAAAAAGCGGCCCGTTGGGCACCGGATCGTGCGAGGCGAAGATGTCGAGAAATTTCACGCCCAGGCCAGTGAGCAAGGCGACCCAGGTCGCAACGCCCTTCGGCTGGGTTCGCGTCAAGAGCATCAGGAAACCCAGGGCATAGGCGGCCGCGGCCAGCAAAAGCAGAAACAGCGGCCCCCAGCGCTCGTCCCACGCGCGGGACCGCAGCAATAGTTGCAGCAGCAAAAAGGCGGCGACCGGCATGATGGCGACGAACCAGCCGCTGCCGACCATCGAAAGCCGCCGCTCGGCCGCGCGCAGCACCTCGAGCTTGCGCAGGCCGGAGCCGAGCCAGACGACCGAATGCAGATTTCCGGGAAGGCGTTCGCAAAGCCCCAGATAACTCACGGCGCAGCCCTGGGAGTGCGCCACCACGATCACGTCGTCGCAGCGCCCGGCGAGCCACGCCAGGTCGCGCTTGAACTGGCCGACCATCGTCGCACGCGACGTGGGGCTGGCAGTGAGCAAATAGCTGTCGCCCAGCGTTCCTGTCAAAACGTCGCGGATTGCCTGCATCGCCGACTGCAGCGGCCGCACCGGTATCAGCCCGACCGCCAGCGTCGCCGCCAGCAGCGCCTGAATCACCGGCGCGAACGGAACCATCAACACCATCACCGCGGCAGAAAAAAGCATGCGCGCCAGCGCCAGCACGCGGCGCCAGTACGGCACCTGCGCCGATCCCGCCCGCACCGCGTGGCGGCGCACCGCATCGCCGAAATGCATGCCCAGCGCGAGCGGCAAAATCTTGAACGTCCAGGCGAACAGCGACGCCGGCGAAGGCGCGACAAAGCTCTGCGCCCACCAGGACTCGGCGACGAGCACCGACGCCTCGGCTACCCGGTGGCGCTCGTCCATCAGGTGAATGTCGAGCCGCGCATGCGGCGGGAATGTGGGCGCCGCCGATGCATGCGGCAGCACGCCGTCGCGCAGAACCGCGCCGCCTGACCAGACCGCGCAGCGCTGAAACTGTTCTTTTTCAGCCTTGCTCAGCGGCTTGTCGGCGTCAGCCGTGTCCCAGGCCAGTTCATAGGCCTCCATGCGAATCGCCATGCCGTGCTCGATCTGATCAAGCGAGGTAGGCATTTCATTGGCCCAGTCGAGGGCGCGTTGCGGCGGCAGCGTCCGGCTGTGTTGGCTGGCGACGCCGTTGATCCACAGGTCGAGGCATTTCACGATCGGATCGACGAAGCGCGTCAGCGTGTCGCCGCGCGGCTGATCGCCGATGCCGTGAACAAACAGCACGCCCAGCGGGTAGCGTTTTTCGTTTTCCGGAAAATCGTCGCGCACTATTTCGGACCCTGTGCCGGGTCGCTCTGGCGGCGTCGCTTCGTTCTGATCGGTCTCCGGCATCGGTGTTTCCCCAGGATCCGCAAGGTTGAAACGAACTTTTCAAACGCGATCGCGTTGGCGGCGAGGCTTTGACGGTAACCGAATTCCGCTTGAGGATTCAGGGTTTTTGAGACGAGGGAAACACTGGCGCGGTTCGCCCGAAGCGCAACGAGCCACACCGGGTGATCGGTTTTCTCGCCCCGCTACCCAGGAGATCGTGCACGGCTTGCTAGATCGGCGCCGCGAGCGCCGCGTTCGTCCTCGACATCAGGCCGACGACATCGGCGCCGGGCAGATTCGGCGTTTTTTCCCATTCCGACAGCTGCTGCGACGCCTCGACGACCATGCGGCAGCGTTCATAGCGCCGCGCCATGAATCGCTCCAGCAGAGTGTCGATCGGCGCGTCCTGCCGCAGCAACTCCGACAGCACGATCGTGTCCTCGATCGCCATACCAGCGCCGCTGGCCATCTGCGGCGTCGGCGAATGCGCGGCGTCGCCGACCAGCAGGACGCGGCCGCGATACCACGGCTGCTTGAGCAGCAGCGAGCCGAGCGGGCGGCGCATGACGCGATCCGCACGCGTAATGCACTCCCGCGCCTCGGCGACCACGCCGCCGAAACCGGCAAGCAGTTCGCGCAGGCGCGCCGGCTGGTCCTCGTCGGCGATCCGGCGCTGCTCGGGAGCCGACTCGACCAGAAAGACATACATTTCCCTGTCGCTTACCGGGTTCATGCCGCACTTGTTGCGCGGCCCGTAAAACATGTAGCGCCCGCGAATTTGCGCCGGGCGGGGCACCATGGCGCGCCAGACCATCTGTCCCATGTCGTGCGGCTTGATCTCGCCGCCGAACAGCGTCTCGCGGATTTTTGAGTTGATGCCGTCGGCGCCGACGACCAGGTCGTAGCTGCCGGAGGTGCCGTCGGTGAATTCGACATCCACCGCGCCGGGTCGCTGCTCGAGCGACGCCACGGTTGTGCCGAGCCGCACCGGCACTTTGGCGGCGGCCAGCGCGTCGTGCAGGATGTCGTGCAGCAAGGGGCGCATCATGCCGACGCACTCGGGGTAGGTGCCGCCGAGCAGCCGCGGCAGCTCGACGGTCCCGGTCACGTTGCCGTTCGCGTCGCATGCGACCAGCGTGGAATAACCGAACCCGGCATTAACGCAGCGGTCGAGCACGCCGATCGTGTTCAAGGCGCGCAAGGTCGCACCCTGCACGGAGATGCCGTATCCGATCACGCTCCAGGTCGGGTTCAACTCGACGATCTCGGCGGCGATGCCGGCGCCGTGGAGAGCCGTAGCCAGCGTCATGCCGGAGATGCCGCCGCCGACTACCAGCACTTTCTTGACTAAGGGCATAAGGTCACCACAGGTTCGGCTAAGTTGTCGCAATAAGTCTCGTCGGGAAGTGGGATCGCGAAGCGCGGCCTTGATGCCCGCTGCCTTAGTCGGGCAAATTCCACCCGATCCAGCGGCACAGCGCGCGGCCCATGATGAGCTGTTTGTCGGCTTCGCTTAGCCACGGCAACTCCTCGGTGAAAAGCGTCACGCATTCGCGCCAGGAGCACGCCATACGCGTGATGTCGGTTCCCCAGAACAGGCGCTCGGGACCGAACGCGTCATACGCCGCATGCAGATGCCTGTGGATGTTGCGAAACGGATAGGGCTCGCTTGAGTAGCCGGGAACCGCCGATGCCTTGACCGCGACATTCGGGTACTTCGCCAGCGCGAGCAGCTGAGGCATGTTGCCGAACGCGTCATCGTCCTGGGCGCGCAATTTCATGCCGAAATGGTCGATCAGCAGGCGCAGGCCGGGATGGCGCTCGGCAATGGCGCCGACCGTCGGCAAGAACGTTCCCGCCATCAGCGCGATCGGAATTCCGGCGCGCTCGGCCGCGGGCCACAGCCAGTCGAGCGTGCCGTCGGTCGGCCAGCTTTGCTGGTGCGGCTGCATGAAGGTGAAGCGAAGCCCGAGCATCCCAGGGCGATTTTTCCAGCTATCGATCAGCGACCGGCTCTCGGGCCGGTCGAGATCGAACCAGCCGAGCACCGCGAAACGGTCGGGGTGGCGCCGCGCCGCTTCCACCGCGACCTCGTTCGACGTCAGGTCCCAGCCCGGCGGCTGAATCAGCGCGGCGTTCACGCCGGCGGCGTCCATCTCGCGCAGCAGTTCGTCGCCGCTCAAAACCGCTACTTGGCGGTGCGCCGGGCTCGGCGTGCCGGTGGCCCAGATGTGCACGTGCGAATCAACGATCAGCATGAATCATGGCTCCTGTAACGCTAGTCGAACTTCAAATGCGCAATGCGGGCCAGGTCGGCGCCGACCTTGCGCTTGCGCTCGAGCAGCGCCGCGAGCTCCTCCGGCGTGCCGCCCGCGGGGGTGAGCGCCTGCGTCGCCATCACTTTGCTGACGAACTCCTTGTCGGCAAGGAGCTTGTTGACCTCGACGTTCCAGCGCCGCACGAACTCGGCCGGCGTGCCTTTGGGAAACCATAGCGCCGCCCAGTTTCGAAAGTCGAGATCGAAGCCCTGCTCGGCGAAGGTCGGTGTGTTGCCGGCGTACATCGAGCGCTTTTCGCCGGCGATCACCGCGATCATCCGCACCTTGCCGTCGCGAACGAACGGCGCGATCGACGACGTTGACAGATTGGTCACCTCGACTTCGCCCGACGCAAGCGCGCGCACCAGGTCGGGCGGGCCTTTGTACGGAACGTGATTGAAGCGCACGCCGGTTTTCGCCTGCAGCCATTCCAGGTATAGATGCATCGTCGAGCCCGCGCCGCCCGAACCCCATACCACCTGGCCCGGCTTGGAACGCGCGTACTCCATCAGCTCGCGCATGTTGTGCGCCGGCACGTTGGCGTTGACCGCGATCGACTGCTCGAAGTCGGCGATGTGCACGATCGGCACAAACTCGAGCGGGTCGTACGGCAGCTTCGAGTACGCAAACGGATTCAGCGTCATGATGTTGCCCTCGGAAATGCACAGCGTGTAGCCGTCGGGCGGCGCTTTCGCGCAGGCGTCCATCGCGATCGTGCCGTTGGCGCCGACCCGGTTTTCCACCACGATCGGCTGGCCCAGCACCGGCGCGAGGTAATAGCTTAGCGCGCGCCCGGTCACGTCGAGCGTCGAGCCCGGCGGCAGCGGCACGATGAGCTTGATCGGCTTGGACGGATAGCTTTGCGCATGCGCGACCGCGATCGTGCAGGCGAGTGCGACGCTGACAAAAACGCGGGTAAAGAGTTTCATTCGAGCACCTTTGCAACCATGACGACGGTGCGGCCAGGCAAACGCTGACCAGGCCGCCGCGAAGCTTCTCCATGTATCCGGACCGCCGCGCGGCGCTGATTTCACCGCTGGCGCCGCATCGATCGGCCACTGCATAAATTACAGCGCACTTAGCCAAAAAACTCGCACGCATCTTCTAGGTATTAACCCTAGGGAATTGCGAAATTAAAGTTGAAATACGCTCTTCATGCGGCAACCGACAGCCGCCCTGTGCCCATCGCGCTGGAAATCGCGCCGGCGGTTGGGGCGGCCATGAATCGCGGCCGGCATCGGTGAAGAATTTCCTGGCCTACTCGCTGCGGCGCCTCGGCGTCGACTACATCGATATCTACCGCCCTTCCGTCTGGACTCGTCCGTGCCGATCGAGGACGCGCTCGGCGCCGGGGATTTTCGCGCCCACAGCCCGCGCTTTCAAATTGGCAATGTCGAGCGCAATCTGGCGCTGGTCGAGGCGCTGCGCGAGGGTTGCCGACGCCAAAGGCGTCAGCGTGGCGCAAATTGCCATCGCTTGGGTCGCCGCCCGCGGGGAGGACGTCGTTCCGCTGGTCGGCGCGCGCACTCGCAAGCGGCTCGAAGAAGCGCTCGGCGCGCTTTCCGTAGCGCTCTCGCCCGACGACATAACGGCTATCGACCGCACCGTGCCAAAGGGATCTGCCGCCGGCGCCCGTTACGCCGCGCCCAGATGATGGATCTGGACAGCGAGCGCGGCCGTCGGCCATGGCGTGGCTGGCAATCCGCACGAAACTGAACATGCCGGTTCACGCCAGCATAGGGCTTTAAACAGCCGGCGGCGGGCCAGCCTCTTGACATCCGAATCGGCTACGCTCGCTCTCCTGAAAAGGATAAAAAACGTGGCCCAAATCCTTATAAAAATAATCGCCGCGCTGGCGGCTGCGGCTGCCGTGCTCGACGCGCAGGCGCTGCAAATTACCAGCCTGTCGCCGCAGGGAGAAGTTGCGCGCATCCGCCAGCTGGTGGCCAAATTCGACGAGCCGGCGGTCAACTTCGGCGACCCGAAAGCGCCCGCCCCCTTGGGCCTGAACTGCAATGACGCGCAGGCCGCCAAGGGCAAGGGGCGCTGGATCAGCGACCGTGAATGGGCTTTCGAGTTCGACAACGACCTGCCGCCGGGCGTGAGTTGCGGCGTCACGGCGGTTTCAGGGTTCAAATCGGCCTCCGGCGCACTGTTGACGGGCATAGTTAGCTATAAATTCAATAGCGGCGGGCCTTTTGTGAAGTCGCTGCGGCCCGGCAGCTACCAGCCGATCGATGAGGAGCAGTATTTCCTGCTGCAGCTCAATAGTCCGGCGACGTCGCAAAGCGTCCAGCGGCATGTCTGGTGTTCGGTCGAGGGCCTGGGCGAGCAGGTGCCGATTCGGTTGATCGCCGGCCCGGAGCGCGACGCGCTGCTGAAGTCGCAAAGCCTGGACAAGGCCGCCGCCAAAGACCCCTTGAGCTTTGTCACCCTGGCGTGCAATCGCCGCCTCACGCCGGCGGCGAAGGTTCAGCTGGTCTATGGCAAGGGCGTGAGCACGCCCAGCGGCGTCGCCAACAACGTTGAAAAGCGCTACGACTTCACGGTGCGCGAACCGTTCACCGCCAGCTTCGGCTGCGAGCGTGAAAACGCCCAGTCGGCGTGCCTGCCTATTCGCCCGATTCGGCTGGAATTCAATGCGCCGGTGGCGCGCCGGCTGGCCGAGGCGATACGGCTGATGTCGGGCAAGACCACGCTCAAGCCGGCGTTCGACGCCGAAAACGGCGATGCCGACAACGTCGTCACCAGCGTCACCTTCAAGCCGCCGTTCGCCGAATCGGCCGCCCTCACGCTCGAATTGCCGAAAGACTTCAAGGACGCCTCGGGCCGGCCATTGCGCAACGCCGACAGCTTTCCGCTCAAGGCGGCGACCGGCGCAATGCCGCCGCTGGCGAAGTTCGCCGCGTCGCCGTTCGGCATTGTCGAGCGCTTCGCCGAGCCGGGATCGAAGCCGGGCGACCCCGCGCTGCTGCCGGTCACGCTGCGCAATGTCGAAGCGGCGCTGAATGTCAGGGGACTAACTCCGGGCAAGGTCAGCGACTTGCAGCCGACGAGCGACGCGCAGATCATCGCCTGGTACCGCAAGGTGCAGCGCTACGACGAGTACGAAGTGCCGCGCAAGCTGGCCGCGGCGGATGTGAAAGGTGCGCTGCCGAAGCCGCTGGAAGCGCGCGACAAGGACGATGTGCAGACGCGCATGCTGTCGCTGCTCGATGGCCAGCCTGGCGTCAAAACCCTCGACATGCCGAAGCCGGCCGCAACCGACCCACGGCCGTTCGAGGTCGTCGGCATCCCGCTGTCGCCCGGCTTTCACATCGTCGAGATCGCTTCACAAAAGCTCGGTTCCTCACTGCTCGACGAGCGTTACGGCGCGAGCCGGACGATGTACGTTCGCACGTCGGCGCTGGTCACCAACCTCGGCGTGCATTTCAAGCTCGGGCGCGAGAACGCCCTGGCCTGGGTGACGACGCTCGACAAGGGCCTGCCGGTGGCGAACGCGCGCATCGCGGTATCTAGCTGCGGCGGCAGGGAGATCGCCCGCGCCGCGACGAATGCGCAGGGCATCGCGACTTTCACCGGGCTGTCGCCCGAACCGGCGCCCTGCGCCGACGACGTTGGCGGAAACGCGTACTTCGTCAGCGCGCGCGCCGCAGGCGACCTGGCCTTCACCTGGAGCGACTGGCACAAGGGCATCGAGCCGTGGCGCTTCAACGTGCCCACCAGCCGCGAAGCCAGGCCCGACGAGCGCGTCCATACGGTTTTCGACCGCACGCTGCTGCGCGCCGGCGAAACGGTGTCGATGAAGCATATCTTGCGAGTCGAAACCGGCCAGGGTTTCGCCTTGCCCGCCGCTGCGAAAGCGCGGCCCGCCACCCTCGTCGTCACGCACACCGGCAGCGGCCAGCAGTACACCCAGCCGGTTGCCTGGCGCAACACCGCCACCGGGGGCTTAAGCGCCGAAAACACCTTCGCTATTCCGCCCACCGCCAAGCTCGGCATCTACACCGTGCAGCTCAAAGCCGCCGCGGGTGACAGGGGCGGCGAGCGCGAGATCGGCACCGGCCAGTTCCGCGTCGAGGAATTTCGCCTGCCGGTGCTGCAGGGAGGCATCACGCCATCGGACAAGAATTCGCTGGTCAACGCGAAGTCGGTGCCGGCCGATGTGCAGATCAACTATGTCGCCGGCGGCGGCGCGGCGAATTTGCCGGTGCGGGTGTCGGCGCTGGTCAGGGGCAAGGCCCTGAGCTTTGGCGACTACGAGGAATTCAGCTTTTCGCCGCCGAAACCGGCCAAAGTTGGCAAACCGGCCAGCAACGCCGAGGGCGACGAGGAAGAGGCCGCCGCCGCATCGCAGGACCAGCGCGTGATCGCCGACAAGCTGCCGCTGACGCTCGACAGGAACGGCGCCGGCAAGGTGACGATCGCCGATGTTCCGCCGGCCCGGCAGGCGCAGGAGCTGCTGCTCGAAGCGACCTATGCCGACCCGAACGGCGAGGTGCAAACGCTGCGCAGCGTGTCGGCCTTGTGGCCGGCCGGCGTGATCGCCGGCATCAAGACCGAGGGCTGGGTGTCCAGCAGCCAGAAGATCAAGTTCCAGGCGCTGGCGCTGGATTTGAGCGGCAAGCCCGCGACCGGCGTGGCGCTTGAGGTGAAAGCCGTCGCGCGCATCGTCACGACGAGCCGAAAGCGCATGGTCGGCGGGTTTTACACCTATGACAACCGGGCCGTGACCAAGGATTTGGGCGGCGTTTGCAGCGGCAAAAGCGATACCCGCGGCCTGCTGCTGTGCGACGCCAAGCTCGGCGAGGCGGGCGAGGTCGAGCTGATCGTCACCGCCAGGGACAAGGACGGCAACACGGTGCAGGCCGCCAGCTCGGTCTATGTCACGCGCCAGGGCGAGCTCTGGTTCGGCGGCGAAAACCATGACCGGATGGACGTGCTGCCCGAGAAGAAAAGCTACCAGCCCGGCGAAACCGCCAGGCTCCAGGTGCGCATGCCGTTCCGCTTCGCGACGGCGCTGGTCGCGGTCGAGCGTGAAGGCATCGTCGAGACGCAGGTCGTCCAGCTCAATGGCCAGGACCCGACGATCCAGCTGAAAGTGAAGGAAGGCTGGGGGCCGAATGTGTACGTCAGCGTGCTGGCGCTGCGCGGCCGGCTGCGCGAGGTGCCGTGGTACAGCTTTTTCACCTGGGGCTTCAAGGCGCCGCGCGAATGGTGGACTTCGTTCTGGTACGAAGGACGCGAATATGTGGCGCCGACCGCGCTGGTCGATTTGAGCAAGCCGGCGTTTCGGCTCGGGCTGGCGGAGATTCGCGTCGGAATCAAGGCGCATCAGCTCGACGTAAGCGTCAAGGCCGACAAGGAAAGCTACGCGGTGCGCAGCCAGGCCAAAGTGGCGATCCGGGTCTTGCTGCCCAATGGCCAACCGGCGGCGAACGCCGAAGTCGCGCTCGCCGCCGTCGATCAGGCGCTGCTCGAGCTGATGCCCAATACGAGCTGGAATCTGCTCGACGCGATGCTGCAGCGGCGCGCCTGGGGCGTGGAAACCTCGACCGCGCAGATGGAAATCATCGGCCGCAGGCATTTCGGACGCAAGGCGGTGCCGGCGGGCGGCGGCGGCGGGCGCAGTGGAACGCGCGAGCTGCTCGACACACTGCTGCTGTGGAACCCGAGGGTGCAGCTCGATGGCAACGGCCAGGCGGTGGTGACGGTTCCGCTCAACGATGCGCTGACGACTTTCAAAATCGTCGCCGTCGCCGACGCGTCCACGGGGCTGTTCGGCACCGGCCAGACGACCATCAAGGCGACGCAGGACTTGCAGATCATCAGCGGCCTGCCGCCGCTGGTGCGCGAAGGCGATGAGTTCCGCGCGCAGTTCACGCTTCGCAACACCACGAAAGCGGCGATGAAGGTCGAAGTCAGCCCGCGCGCGACGCTGCTGGAACTCAAGCCTGTGACGGTCGATATTCCCGCCGGCGAGGCGCGAGAATTGGCTTGGCAGGTGACGGCGCCCGCGCAGCTCGCTTTTACCCGCGCCGAGGCGCTGCTCTGGGAAATCGACGCCAAAGATACGGTCAGCGGCGCGCGCGATGGGCTCAAGGCGCGCCAGCGCATCATTCCTGCTGTGCCGCTGACGGTGCAGCAGGCGACGCTGGTGCAGCTTGACGGGCTGTACACGCTCAACGTCAACCCTCCTGCCGGCGCGCTGCCCGGGCGGGGCGGCCTGAAGCTGTCGCTGCAACCCAAACTGGCCGAAGGCCTGGAAGGCGTTCGCGACTGGTTTGCCGCGTATCCGTTCGCCTGCCTGGAGCAAAAGGCGAGCAAGGCCATCGGCCTGCGCGACGGCAAGCTCTGGCAATCGGTGGTCGGGCAGATTCCAGGCTATCTGGACAGCGACGGCCTGGCGAACTACTTCCCGCCGCGCGACGGCGAGGCCGCGCGCGGCAGCGATGCGCTGACCGCCTACCTGCTGGCGGCGACGCACGAGGCGGCCAGCCTGAACTCGGCGTTTGCCCTGCCCGACGAGGTGCGCGCACCGATGGAGCGCGGCCTGGCGGCGTTCGTCGAAGGCCGCATCCAGCGCGACTTCTGGAGCCCGCGCAAGGACCTCGATGTGCGCAAGCTCGCGGCGATCGAAGCGCTGTCGCGCTACGGCAAGGCGCAGGGAAGAATGCTGGCGAGCATCACCATCGTGCCGAACCAGTGGCCGACGAGTGCGGTGATCGACTGGCTGAACATCCTGAGGCGCGTCGCCGATGTTCCGCAGCGCGGCGAGCGATTGGCGGAAGCCGGCCAGATTCTCAAATCGCGCCTGTCGTACCAGGGAACGAAGCTCGTTTTCAGCACTGAAAAAGACGACTACTGGTGGTGGCTGATGGTCAATGGCGACGTCAACACCGCGCGCCTGATGCTTGCTGTCATCGACGACCCGGCATGGAAGGACGACCTGGGGCGGCTGGCGGGCGGCTTTATCGCGCGCCAGCAAAAAGGCGCATGGCATACCACCACGGCCAACTTGTGGGGCGGCTTGGCGCTGGACCGGTTTTCGGCGAAGTTTGAATCGACGCCGGTGACTGGCGTGAGCCGTGCGACGCTGGCCAGCGCGGCTGCAAGCGTTGACTGGAGCAAGGTCGGCAGACTGAACCCGAGCGACGCAAGCGGCGCGGCGAATCAAACAACGGTGTTCGGCGCGCCCGCCTCGCCCGGCAATCTGACGGGCAACACGCTGTTTCTGCCCTGGGCCAAGGCCGCGAAAGACACGCTGACCGTGACGCACCAGGGCAGTGGCAAACCGTGGCTGACGCTGCAGTCGATCGCTGCCGTGCCGCTCAAGGAAGCCTTCAACGCCGGCTACCAGATCAAAAAAACAATTCAGCCGGTCGAGCAGGCGGTCAAGGGCATTTATACGCGTGGCGACGTGATGCGAATCACGCTCGAAATCAACGCCTCGGCCGACATGACCTGGGTGGCGATCACCGACCCGATCCCGGGCGGCGCGACGATTCTGGGCGGCGGCCTGGGGCGCGACTCGCAGATCGCCACCGCCGGCGAAAAGAAAACCGGATCCTACGGTGGCGGCTGGCCAGCGTTCGAAGAGCGCGGGTTCGAGGCGTTTCGTAGCTATTACGAGTATTTGCCCAAAGGCGTGATGAAAGTCGAGTACACCGTGCGGCTCAACAATGTCGGCGACTTTGCGTTGCCGCCGAGCCGCGTCGAGGCCCTGTACGCGCCGGAGATGTTTGGCGAGGCGCCGAATGCGCGGGTGAAGGTCGAGGCGGTGAGGTAAGTTTGAATATTAAACGCTTGATTTAATTGATTTTTCATAGTATTTTCAAAAAATGGAAATTAACTATGAAAAGCTGGATTTTCTGGAATTGAGCGAGGCCCAAACACGCCAATATATTGATGCCGAGGCGGCGTGGCGCGCACTTGAAGCGGCCGACCTTGCCGCAGCCGAGGTCAGAGGCTCGATGATGTGGCGCGAGCAGGCCGGAAGGCAGTACCTGATACGGGTGGCCGCATCGGGCGCGCAAACATCGCTTGGCCCAAGATCGCCCGAGAACGAAGCGATTTATGAACGATTCATGGCGCGCAAGTCCTCGACGGAGATACGCAAGAAACAGCTGCGCGACACCGTCAGGCAGCACGTACGCGTGAACCGGGCGCTAAGGGTCGGGCGGACGCCGAACATGGTCGTTGAGACGCTCAATGCGCTGGCAAAAGCAGGCTTGCAAAAGCACTTCATGGCCGTCGGCACGCAGTCCCTCTATGCGTATGAAACCGCCTGCGGCGTGCGGGTGCAAAACGAAGCGACCGCCACGCAGGACATCGATCTTTTGCTTGACACGCGCAAATATTTGCAGTTTGTCAGCACCATGCAACGGCTCGACTCGTCTTTGCTTGGCATATTTCAGAAAGTGGACAAGACCTTTGAATTGCGCCACGACCAGAAATACACAGCCGTCAACGCGAGCGGTTTTGAGATAGACGTAATTCGCCGCATGGCGCCGAAGGGCAGCAGTGGCGAACCACACCCCCTGCGAACATCGGACTTTGAAGACGACTTTTGGGCTGTGCAGGTTCCCAGCGGCAAGGCGCTCTTAGACGGCGGCAGCTTTACCCAGATGGTGGTTTCAGCCAACGGAAACATGGCCACTTTGATTGCGCCCGCGCCCAAAAGCTTTGTTCGCATCAAGACCGCATTGAGCGAAAAGCTCAGCCGTGACCCGCTCAAAAGCCGCAAGGATTTACTCCAGGCAAAGATCGTGCAGCGCTTGATCGAAAACTATGGCTTGCAACATGTGGCGGATGCCGGCTGAATCTAAAAGCAGTATGAAAAAATTCGGGATCCGCTTTGCATTTGCTATATTATTTATAGCTACCTGCGCCCGTCCCGCGTGCACCGCAGCCACATTTGACGATATAAAACGCGATTACAGGCCATCCGACACGCTGATCCTCGCGCGCGACGGCGAAATCCTCCAGCGTGTGCGCACCAATGCCAGCGTGCGGCGCGGCCAATGGGTCGCGCTTGGCGACATCTCGCCTGCGCTGCGAACCGCTCTCGTGCTCAGCGAAGACAAGCGCTTCTACGAGCACAGCGGCGTCGATTGGCGCGCCGTCTCCGGCGTGGCCTGGGACAATTTGTGGAACACCAGAACACGCGGCGCATCGACGCT
>CAXSGT010000062.1:0-16670 GCA_964236835.1 uncultured Polaromonas sp. | reverse complement strand
TGACTTAAACGAGAAAGCTTGCACTTCAACGGCGAAGTGCAAGGCTTTTCAAGAACAAAGGCGTTCGAACCCTTGGGTCACATCATCGTGTGACGTTGCGGCTCGAACGCTTTTTTGCTTTGTTTTTAACTTTTGTGAAATGGCTGACATGACCGATCTGCTGAAATCTTCCTTGACGCGCCGCACCGTGCTGCAGGCCGCCGCCGTCGGCGCGGTGGGCGTCAACCCGGCGCTGCGGGCAGCCGTCTATGCGCAGGGCTCGGACGCGCCGGAAAAAAAAGAAGTCAAGATCGGCTTCATTCCGCTGACCGACTGCGCCTCGGTCGTCATGGCGTCGGTGCTCGGCATCGACAAGAAATACGGCGTGACCATCGTCCCGAGCAAGGAAGCGAGCTGGGCCGGCGTACGCGACAAGCTGGTCAACGGCGAGCTCGACTTCGCCCATGTGCTCTATGGCCTGATCTATGGCGTTCACCTGGGAACCGCCGGCCCGAAGAAGGACATGGCGGTGTTGATGACGCTGAACAACAACGGCCAGGCGATCACGCTGAGCAAAAAGCTCGCCGACAAGGGCGCGGTTGATGGCGCGGGCCTGGCCAAACTCATGAAAAGCGACAAGCGCGAATACACCTTCGCCCAGACCTTTCCGACCGGCACGCATGCGATGTGGCTGTATTACTGGCTCGCCGCCAACGGCGTCAACCCGCTGACCGACGCCAAGGTCATCACCGTGCCGCCGCCGCAGATGGTCGCCAACATGCGCATCGGCAACATGGACGGCTTTTGCGTCGGCGAGCCCTGGAACCAGCGCGCCATCATGGACGGCATCGGCATGACGGCCATCACGACGCAGGACATCTGGAAGGACCACCCGGAAAAAGTGCTCGGCACCACCGCCGAGTTCGCGCAGAAAAATCCCAACACCGCCCGCGCCGTGACGGCGGCGATCCTCGAAGCCGGCAAATGGATCGACGCCAGCCTGGCGAACAAGAACAAGATGGCCGAAACCATCGCCGGCAAGGCCTATGTCAATACCAGCGAGGACGCGATCAACCAGCGCATCCTGGGCCGCTACCAAAACGGCATGGGCAAGACCTGGGACGACCCGAACTACATGAAATTCTCCAACGACGGCGCGGTGAATTTCCCCTACCTGTCTGACGGCATGTGGTTTTTGACGCAGCACAAGCGCTGGGGCCTGCTGAAGGAACACCCCGACTACCTCGCCGTCGCCAAGCAGGTCAACAAGATCGACATCTATAAGCAGGCCGCCACAGCCGCCAAGGTAAATGTTCCCAAGGACGCGATGCGCACCAGCAAACTGATGGACGGCGCCGTCTGGGACGGAAAAGACCCGAAAAAGTATGCCGACAGCTTCAAGGTTCACGCCTGAAGCCACCCTGCAATTTCGCTGATTTTTTTACTTGTTGAGGTGACGCCATGGTCAGTGCCGTATTTCACAGCCCGCTCGAGGCCGTTCCGCCTGTCGCTCCCGGCAAGGACCGGCGCGCTAGTGTTTCAGTAGCAGCCAAGCTAGTCGCAGCGCGCGTAATGGTGCTGCAAGATGCCAAAACCCCGGCTATGGCAGCCGCGCCGATAGCCAGGGCGCCGCGCGATTTCTCGGCGGTCTGGACGCGGGTTCTGCCGCCTTTGCTGGGCCTGGGGCTGCTGGCGCTGATCTGGGAGCTGGTTTCGATCGCCACCAAGGCGAGCATCCCGTCGCCGAAGGACACGTTTTGGCAGGCGGTGACGCTCTTTAGCGACCCGTTCTACCGCAAGGGGCCGAACGACCAGGGCGTCGGCTGGAATGTGCTGTCGTCGCTGGAGCGTGTCGGATTGGGCTTCGGCCTGGCGGCCATCGTCGGCATTCCAGTCGGTTTCATGATCGGCCGCTTCACCTTTTTGAGCCGCATGTTCAACCCGCTCATCAGCCTGATGCGGCCGGTGTCGCCGCTGGCCTGGCTGCCGATCGGCCTGCTGGTGTTCAAGGGCGCCAACCCGGCGGCGATCTGGACGATTTTCATCTGCTCGATCTGGCCGATGATCATCAACACCGCCGTCGGCGTGCAGCGCGTGCCGCAGGACTACATGAACGTGGCGCGGGTGCTGAACCTGTCCGAATGGAAGATCGTCACCAAAATTTTGTTCCCGTCGGTGCTGCCCTACATGCTGACCGGCGTGCGCCTGGCCGTCGGCACCGCCTGGCTGGTGATCGTCGCCGCCGAAATGCTGACCGGCGGCGTCGGCATCGGCTTCTGGGTGTGGGACGAGTGGAACAACCTCAATGTGAAGAACATCATCATCGCGATTTTCGTCATCGGCATCGTCGGCCTGGCGCTGGAATATGCGCTGATCCGGCTGGCGACGGCGTTTACGTTCGAGGATGTAAAGAACTAATAAGAGCTTCCATCGCTAAGGCGCAAAGATGCAAAGAGCGCGAAGGAAGAAAAGATAAATTTATATCGTTTGTCGCTTTGCGTTCCTTTGCGGCTTTGCGACTTTGCGTTGGAAACCTGGACTTATCATGACCGCACAAACCACCCACTACATCGACATCCAGAACGTCGAGCAGACCTTCAAAACCAAAAAAGGCCCGTTCTGCGCGCTGCAAAACGTCAATCTCAAGGTGGCCAAAGGCGAATTCGTCGCGCTGATCGGCCACTCGGGCTGCGGCAAATCGACCTTGCTCAACCTGATCGCCGGCCTGACCATGCCGACGCAGGGCGTGCTGCTGTGCGGCAACCGCGAAATCGGCGGCCCCGGCCCGGAACGCGCCGTGGTGTTCCAGAACCATTCGCTGCTGCCCTGGCTGACGTGTTTCGAGAACGTGTACCTGGCCGTCGAGCGCGTGTTTTCGGCAACCGAAACCAAGCTCCGGCTCAAGGAGCGCACCGATGCGGTGCTGGCGATGGTCGGTTTAACGGCTGCGGCGCAAAAGCGGCCCGGCGAAATCTCCGGCGGAATGAAGCAGCGGGTCGGCATTGCGCGCGCGCTGTCGATGGAGCCGAAAGTGCTGCTGCTCGACGAGCCCTTCGGCGCGCTCGACGCCTTGACGCGCGCCAAGCTGCAGGACGAACTGCTGCAGATCGTCGCCAGCACCCGCAGCACGGTCGTGATGGTGACGCACGACGTCGATGAAGCTGTGCTGCTGAGCGACCGGATCGTGATGATGACCAACGGCCCGTCGGCGACGATCGGCGAGGTGCTCAGCGTTGAACTGGAGCGGCCGCGGAATCGGGTCGAGCTCGCCGAAAGCACGCAATACCTGCACTACCGCAAGGCGGTAATCGACTTTTTGTACACGCGCCAGGCGCATGTGGAAAAGGTGAGCGCCTGAACAGGGCGGCGCTCTGGCGCAAATGTTGCTTGAGCAGCTGGTGCGTACGCTGTCTCAGCGCCGTCGAGCTGTCTTTTCACCACCACCCAAGCAAGCACCTTCGTCGTGAACTTTTTCAAAACCTTCCTTAAATCGGGCCACTCGCCCACGCTGTTCGCGGCGTTTCTGTATTTTTCATTTTCCTGCTGCATCTGGGTGCTCAACGGCGCGATGGCGCCCTTTATTTCCGAGACTTTCAACCTGAGCCCGGCGCAAAAAGGGCTGATGCTGTCGATTCCGATCATCGCCGGCGCGCTGATGCGGTTTCCGCTCGGCATTCTGTCGCAGTACATCGGCCGCAAAAACGCCACGCTGGTCGAAATGGGACTGATCGCGGTGGCGATGCTGTTCGGCTTCTTTTTCGTCAAGAGCTTCAACGACCTGCTGGCCATGGGCGTGCTGCTCGGCATCGCCGGCGCGAGCTTCGGTGTTGCGCTGTCGCTCGGCTCAGGGTCGTTTCCACCGAAATACAAGGGCCTGGCGATGGGCCTGGTCGGCGCCGGCAATGTCGGCACGGCCGTCTCGGTGCTGGTCGCGCCGCCGCTGGCGCAGGCCTTCGGCTGGGTCGCGGTGTACGGCATCGCGGCGGCGGCGATCAGCATTCCGATGGTCGTGATGATCGTCTTCGCCAAAGAGCCCGATGACCTCGACAAGCACGCGACGTTCCGCGAGCACATCGCCTGCCTGTTCGAGAAAGACGGCTGGGCCTTCAGCCTGATCTACGCGGTCACGTTCGGCGGTTTCATTGGCCTGGCGACGTTTTTGCCGACGTACTACTACGACCAGTTCGCCGTCAGCAAGGTCCAGGCCGGCCAGCTCACGATGCTGGCGGCCTTCATGGGCGCCGCATTACGCGTCTTCGGCGGCTGGATTTCAGACCGCTGGGGCGGCATCAACACCCTCAGCGTCGTGCTGGTGACGGTGGCCGTTACCCTGACGCTATGCGGCCTGTCGGGGCGTTCGCTGGTTGCGACGACGCTGCTGGTGATGCTGTGCTTTGCCGCTTTGGGCGCCGGCAATGGGGCGCTGTTCCAGCTGGTGCCGCTGCGCTGGCCGCTGGCCACGGCGGTGGCCGGCTCGATGATTGGCGAGATCGGCGCGCTGGGCGGCGGCCTGGTGCCGAGCACGATGGGCATGTCGAAGCAATACGGCGGCAGCTACGCTGGCGGCTTCATCTTCTTCGCCGTGCTGGCGCTGCTGATGCTGGTGATGCTGCGCGTGATGCAATTGCGCTGGACCCGGACCTGGGCTGAAAAGGGTGGACGGGCGCGCACCGCATAAAAGTACTGCGTTGCTCCGTAAAACATAGCTTCCAGCGCCCGGTGTGCATGCGTCATGGGCCTTTTTCGTAGTTATTTTTTGGTTGCGACGCCTAATCGAGCTTGACGCCGGCCTGGCGCACCACCTGGCCCCAGCTGGCCGCGTCGGCTTTGATAAAGGCGGCGAATTCCGCCGGGGTGTTGGCCTTGAGTTCGCCGCCGTACTGGCGCCATTTCTCGGCCAGCTGCGGGTTTTGCGCCGCCTTTTGCATCGCCGCGCTGAGTTTTTCGACAATCGCCCTGGGCGTGCCCGCAGGCGCCAGGATGCCTTGCCAGGCGAGGGGCGCGTAGTCGGCAATGCCTACTTCGGCAAAGGTGGGCACGTCCGCAAAAGCCGGA
This sequence comes from uncultured Polaromonas sp., assembly GCA_964236835.1. Classification (GTDB taxonomy): domain Bacteria; phylum Pseudomonadota; class Gammaproteobacteria; order Burkholderiales; family Burkholderiaceae_C; genus Polaromonas. Next base: position 11,636 of record CAXSGT010000062.1, on the reverse strand, counting down.
TGGCGCGTTTTGCCGGTCAGCGCCAGCAGCCGGAGCTTGCCCGCCCGGATGTTGCCCGCAGCCGCTGGCAATGCGTCAAACATCACCTGTACCTGGCCCGCCATCAAATCTATATAAGGGCTGGTCGTGCCGTAAGGCACGAACTTCAATTTGACGCCCGCATTCGACGCGAACCATTCGCCCGCCAGATGGTAGTAGCTGCCCGCGCCCAAAGTGGCCGAAGTGACCGTATCGGGGTTGGCTTTGGCATAGGCCGTCAGTTCGCCGGCCGTCTTGAAAGGCGCCGACGGCGCGGCGATCAGTCCGGTGTTGAGCACGCCCAGCAGGCTGACGGGTGCGAAGTCCTTCTCGGTGTTGAACGGAAGTTTGCTGTACAGATGCGGCAGCACCGACATGGTGCTGGTCGTGCCGACCACCAGCGTGTAGCCGTCGGGGGCGGCCTTGGCCGCCGCGTCGGTGCCTATGATTCCCGAGGCGCCAGGCCGGTTCTCGACGATCACGGTTTGCCCCAGGATTTTGGTCAGTTCGCCGGCGATTTCCCGCGCATTGGCATCAGGCCCCGAGCCGGCGGGGAAAGGGGCGAAAAGCCGTATCGGCTTGGAAGGATAGTCCTGGGCGCGGACACCCGTGGCGGCCGCTATACCTAGCATCAGGACAGTCAGGGCGGCTCGGCGTTTCATGGGTTGCATAGTGTTTCCAAGGAATAAAGATATGAAAATAGATTTTTAATTGAAATTGATTAATTGTCAAAATATGAGAAAATTTTCTATAAAAATTTATTTTTTGGCAAAAATTAGCTAGTACTTTCTAAAAGTTAAAAGCATTGAAGGCAATATGACTCAATCCACTGCGCGCCTGCCCGGCTTGGGGTTGCTAGTGTTCAGCCACATGGGCTTTTCAGCGTGATCAACCAGATTTCGTTCCGTGCGCCCGACCTGGCGATCTTGCGCATCGTGCTGGCGCGCGTTCAGGCCGACGGCGGCGCGAGCGACATCCAGCCGACGACGCATGGCAACGCCGCCTTGGTTTACTTCCGCAACCCCGAGGGCAACCGCATCGAGGTGTTTATGGACAGCCGCTACGCGAGGCGATCAGCTTGGACCAGCCCGACGACGCCATCCTGGCCCGGGCCGAAGCCATTGCCCGCGGCCGCCCCCGGTTCCAGTAGCGCGCCCAATGGCAGGCCGGCATGGCATGTCTGATGGGCGTCGAGCCTGAGGCCTGAACCTGCGACCCCCCATGACATCTCATTTGTTTGACGTGGCCATCATCGGTTTCGGCCCCGCCGGCGCCACTTTGTCCAACCTGCTGGGACAGGCTGGCTTGTCGGTTTGCGTGCTGGAAAAGGAAGCCGGCATCTATCCGCTGCCGCGCGCCATCCACTTCGACGGCGAAGTCATGCGTATTTTCCAGTCGGCCGGGCTGCGTGCGGCTGTGGAGGCGATCTCTCGCCCTGGCCTCAAGGGCATGCACTTTGTCAATGCCGATGGCGAAACCCTCTTGATTCGCGGCGGCGGCGCCGTCCGGGGCCCGCATGGCTGCGCCAGCAACTATTACTTCCACCAGCCCGAGCTGGAGCAGGCGCTTCGGGGCGGCGCCGCGCGCTTTGCCAACGTAGAGGTGCGGCTGCGCCATGAAGTCACGCGGATCACCGACGCGGCGGACCATGCGCGCCTGGCCGTGACCGACCTGCGCCACGGCGACGCCGCGGAGGTGCGGGCGCGCTACGTGGTGGGCTGCGACGGCGCGCGCTCGCTGGTGCGCAAGGCGCTGGGCAGTCCGATGAAAGACCTGGGCCTGCGCCAGCCCTGGCTGGTGTTCGACGTGCTGCTGAAGGACAACGCGCCTGCCCTCCCCGACCACACCGTGCAGTTCTGCGATCCGGCCCGGCCGATGACCTGGTGCAACGTCACCGGCGTGCGCCGGCGCTTTGAAATCATGCTGCTGCCGGGCGACGACCCGGCCAGCCTGGTGCGGCCCGAAACGCTGTGGCCCCTGGTGAGCCGCTGGCTGACGCCCGAACACGCCGACATCGAGCGCGCAGCCATCTACACTTTCCAGTCGGTGATCGCCAAGGGTTGGCGCCGGGGCCGCTTGATGCTGGCCGGCGACTCGGCGCACCAGATGCCGCCATTTCTGGGCCAGGGCATGTGCTCCGCGGTGCGCGATGTGTCCAATCTCGCGTGGAAGCTCGAAGCAGTACTGCGCGGCCGCGCCGGCGAGGCGCTGCTGGACACCTACGAATCGGAGCGCTCGCCGCATGTGCATGCGTTCATCGCGCTGGCCGTCAAGCTGGGCAATATCATCCAGACCACCGACCGCGGCAAGGCACGCGAACGCGACGCGAAGTTCAAGGCCGGCCAGCCGGAGATTTTCGAGTTTCCGTCGCCGCGCCTGGGGCCCGGTGTGCTGAGCGGCGACACCGGCCCCGTCGGCCGGCCTTTTCCGCAGCCGGTGCTGGCCGACGGCCGGCTGCTGGACGCGCACCTCGGCAACCGCTTTGCCGTGATCGGCCGTGCTGAGCTTCTAAGCGGGGTGGGCGACGAGACCCGCAAGACCTGGTGCGGCGGCGACGTGGCCGTCATGCCGACGCAGGACCCGGCGCTGCTGGACTGGCTTGCCAGCCACGACGCGGCCGCGGTCATGCTCAGGCCCGACCGCTACATCCTGGGGCTGGCCGGAACACCCGGCGAGCTTGACGCCGTCACGGCCTGCCTGCCCGTGGCGGACCTGCAGCCCCACTGACGCGCCGCGCCGCCGATGGCCGACAAATCCGATAAATCCGACTCCAGCCTGGCCCGCATGCTGAGTGTGCTGGAGCTGTTTTCCGACCAGCAGCTGAGCTGGACCGCCGAGGCCATCACCGAGGCGCTGCGGATGTCGCTGCCCACCGGCTATCGCTATGTCAAAAAGCTGGTCGATGCCGGCCTGCTGCAACGCGCGGCCGGGTCAAACTACACCCTGGGGCCCCGCATCATCGTGCTGGACCACTACATCCGCATGGCCGATCCGGTGCTGCGGCAAGCCATTCCTTTTATGGCGGAGCTGATCGAGAAAACCGGTTTTGACTGCGTGATTTCGGGCCTGTACGGCCAGCAGGTGCTCGACACCCACCGCGAGCTCGGCACGGCGCCGGCCGCCCTGAGCTATGGCCGTGGCCGTCCGCGTCCGCTGTTTCAAGGCGCCGCGCCCAAAGTCATCGTGTCGTGCTTTGCCCCGGCCCGGTTGCGCCGGGTGTTCGACCAGCACGGGGAAGAGATCGCCCGCGCCGGCCTGCCCAGCGACTGGAGCGGCTTTCGCAGCTATTACAGCGCCATTCGAAAGGCGGGGCACTATTTTTCCAACGGCGAACTCGAAGCCGAACTGGCGGCTCTGGCCGCGCCCTTGCAAAAAGCCGACGGCACCCTGCTCGGCGCCATCTCGCTGGTCGCCACGACTCAACGCATGGCCGTGATCGATCGGCCCCAACTGACCCGGCTCATCACGCGAGCGGCGCAGGAAATCACGGCCCGCATTCCCTAGCTTTCCTAGCTAAAAGCGACGCCCGTAATTCGGCGCCGGTGGCAATCCTCTTCTGATCTATCCCAAGACGCTGAAAAGGGCGCCATGATCGAAGCCCGGACGCCTTGATCGGACGCGTTTTCTTCAGCGCGGGCGCGCCAGGCGGCCCACCAGCGTCAGCGCCAGCAGAGCGATCACGACGAAGCAGACAAAGGACCAGTTGGCGATCGAGCCGCCCAGAAACGTCCAATCGACCTTGGTACAGTCGCCGCCGCCCTTGAAAATCATCGGAATCGCGCGCTGCAGCGGAAAGGTTTCAATCATTCCGTAGAAGTCGCGGCCGCAAGATGAAATTTCAGGCGGGTACCACTGCAGAAAGCTTTGCCGGGCGGCGACGAACGCGCCGAAGCCCGCCAGCAGGGCCAGCAGCGACGAGCCCGCGATCAAAGCGTTTTTGCTGGAAGCCAGAGCGGTCAGGCCCGCGACCACGGCCACCAGCACCAGCGCGTAGCGCTGCACGATGCACATCGGGCACGGCTCCAGCCCGACGACATGCTGCAGGTACAAACCGAATGCCAGCATGCCCAAGCATGCAACAGCCAGCAGCGCAAGCAGTCGGCGCGGCGCGTTCAACACAGTCAAAAGCATCAGATTCCCTCACCGGCATCGACAAAAACACGGGCCTTGCGCGGTATCAGCACCAGCGTTTCACCCTCCTTCAACCCCATCTCCCGAAACTTCTGCGAAGGCATCTGCACTTCAATCAAAGAATCGGCGGGCGGATTGCCCGCCTGTTTGGCAGCCTCTACCGCAATAAGTTCCAGCCTGGCGGTCGGCCCGATGACGATCGCCCGGTCCAGCTTTGCGACCATGCCTTCAGCGCCCGGCGCATAGCGCTCGACATCGAAATCATGCGGCCGCACATAGGCGAAGGCTTTGGCGTTCTGCGTGCTGGAGTGCTCGGGCGCGTCGAGCCTCATGCCTTCGAGGTGAACTTCGCCCTCGTGCGCGCGGCCATGGAACAGGTTCACATCGCCCAGAAAGCCATAGACGAACGGACTCGCCGGATGGTCCCAGACCTGCTGCGGTGAGCCGATCTGCTCGATGCGCCCGGCATTCATCAGCACCACCCGGTCGGCGACTTCGAGCGCTTCTTCCTGGTCGTGCGTCACGAAAATGCTGGTGACGTGCAGATCGTCATGCAGCCGGCGCAGCCAGCGGCGCAGCTCCTTCCTGACCTTGGCGTCGAGCGCGCCGAAGGGCTCGTCGAGCAGCAGCACCTTGGGCTCGACCGCCAGCGCCCGCGCCAGAGCGATGCGCTGGCGCTGGCCGCCCGAGAGCTGCGACGGAAAGCGGTCGGCCAGCCAGTCGAGCTGCACCAGGCCGAGCAGCGAATGCACTTTTTCCCTGATTTGCGCCTCGCTCGGCCGCTGGCCGCGCGGCTTGACGCGCAGGCCGAAAGCAACGTTTTCAAAGACGCTCATGTGGCGAAACAGCGCGTAATGCTGAAACACGAAACCAACGCCGCGCTCGCGCACATGGACGCGGGTGGTGTCTTCGCCGCTGAACAAAATGCTGCCCTGGTCGGGCGTTTCCAGCCCGGCGATGATGCGCAGCAGCGTCGTCTTGCCGCAGCCCGACGGCCCAAGGAGCGCGACCAACTCGCCGGGTTCGATGTCCAGGCTGACATCGGCGAGCGCCTGGAACTCGCCGAAGCGCTTGCTGACATTGCGAATTTCGATGCCCATGGTGTTTTTCCGGCGTGGATTTCAGCGTGCCGCGGCAAACTCCCGCGGCCTTTCAGGCGGCAGCGCCGCCGCGGCTTTCAGCTCGGCGTCATGGCGCCATTCGGCGACCGACTTGATCGCCAGCGTGACCAATGCCAGGATCGCCAGCAGCGAGGCGACGGCAAAGGCGGCGACCGACTGGTATTCGTTGTACAGAATTTCCACATGCAGCGGCAAGGTGTTGGTCTGGCCGCGAATGTGGCCCGACACCACAGACACCGCGCCGAACTCGCCCATGGCGCGGGCGTTGCACAAAATCACGCCGTACATCAGGCCCCATTTGATGTTCGGCAGCGTGACACGCCTGAAAGTCTGCCAGCCGGTCGCGCCCAGCACGATCGCGGCCTGCTCTTCGTCGTTGCCCTGCGCCTGCATCAGCGGAATCAGTTCGCGCGCGATGAAGGGAAAGGTCACGAACACCGTCGCCAGCACGATGCCGGGAACGGCAAAAATGATCTTGACATCGTGCGCCTGCAGCCACGGCCCGAACCAGCCCTGCGCGCCGAACACCAGCACATACATCAGGCCGGCAACGACGGGCGAGACCGAAAACGGCAAATCGACCAGCGTCGTCAGAAACGACTTGCCGCGAAACTCGTACTTGGCAATCGCCCAGGCGGCGGCGACGCCGAACACCAGGTTCAGCGGCACCGAAATTGCCGCGGCAAGCAGAGTCAGCTTGATCGCCGACCAGGCGTCGGGCTCGCGCAGCGCCGCCAGGTAGGCATCAAGGCCCTTGCGCAAGGCTTCGGTAAACACCGCCGCCAGCGGCAATACCAGGAACAGCAAGACGAACAGCAGCGCGACTGCGATCAAGGTGCAGCGGACCCAAGGCGCCTCGGTGGTGCCGGCGCGGGTGTTGGCTTTATTGCTCATCTACGCGATCCGGAAGCGGAGTCATTCACCGCAGAGACGCAGAGTACGCAGAGGCTCGCAGAGCGGATTTCCCATAAATGGATTTGCCTTGCTCTGCGTTCTCTGCGCCTCTGCGCCTCTGCGTTAAAAGGTATTTGCATTTCACACCGGCGCCCCCGCGTGCCTGCGCTGCCAGGCTTGCAAGCCGTTGATGACCAGCAGCAATACAAAGGAAATCACCAGCATCACCACCGCCACCGCCGTCGCCCCCGCATAGTCGTACTGCTCGAGCTTGCCGATGATGACCAGCGGCGTGATCTCGGAGACCATCGGCATGTTGCCGGCGATAAAAATCACCGAGCCGTATTCGCCGATGGCGCGGGCGAACGCCATCGCAAAACCGGTCAGCAGCGCCGGCGCGATATGCGGAAAAATAACTTTTGTGAAAATCTGCAGCCGATTCGCGCCGAGCGCGGTGGCGGCTTCTTCCAATTCTTTTTCCGTGTCTTCGAGCACCGGCTGCACGGTGCGAACGACGAACGGCAGCCCGATGAAAATCAGGGCGATCACGACGCCCGCCGGGGTGAAAGCGAGCTTGATGCCGAGCGGCTCGAGATACTGGCCGAGCCAGCCGTTGCCCGCCAGCAAAGCCGTGAGCGCGATGCCGGCGACGGCGGTCGGCAGCGCAAACGGCAGATCGACCAGCGCATCGACCATCTTTTTGCCCGGAAAAGAGTAGCGCACCAGCACCCACGCGAGCAACAGGCCGAACACCAGATTGACCAGCGCGGCGAACAGCGACGCGCCGAAGGTCAGGCGGTACGACGCGAGCACGCGCGGCGACGTGACGGCAGCGGCGAACTGCTCCCAGCTCATCGTAAAAGTTTTCAGAAACAGCGCTGAAATCGGAATCAAGACGATCAGGCTCAAGTACAGCAGCGTGTAGCCCAGCGTCAGGCCAAAGCCGGGAAGCACGCGCCTGGCCGATCTCCTGGCGCCCGCGCGCCGGGCCGGCGCCACCGCGCCCGGCGACGCTGCCGGAGACAGAGCGCGCATGCTTATTTGACGGTGTAGATCTTGTCGAACTGGCCGCCGTCGTTGAAATGGACTTTTTGCGCCTCGCCGAGCGAGCCGAACATATCCTGCACCGTGAACAGCTGCAGCGGCTTGAAGGTCGCGGCGTATTTTTTCAGGATGGCTTGCGAGCGCGGGCGCATCGCATGCCTGGCGGCGATGTCCTGGCCTTCGTCGGAGTACAGGTAGTCGAGATACGCCTTGGCAAGCGCGCCGGTGCCTTTTTTCGCGACGGTGCGCTCGACCACCGCCACTGGGTTCTCGGCCAGGATGCTGATCGACGGGTAGATCGCATCGACCTTGCCTTCGCCGAACTCCTTGTTGACCGACACCACTTCCGACTCGAAGGTGATCAAGGCGTCGCCGATATTGCGCTGCAAAAAGGCAGTCGTCGCGTCGCGCCCGCCCTTGCCCAGCACCGGAACGTTTTTGTGCAGCTTGCCGACAAACTCGGCCGCCTGCGCGTCGGTCGCGCCCTTCTTCTTGGCGTATCCCCAGGCGGCCAGGTAGGTATAGCGGCCGTTGCCGCCGGTTTTCGGATTGACGACGATCACCTGGACGCCGGGCTTGACCAGGTCGTCCCAGTCCTTGATGCCTTTCGGATTGCCGTTGCGAACCAGGAACAGCATGGTCGAGGTGGTCGGCGACGCGTTGTCCGGAAAGCGCTTGGCCCAGTCCTTGGCGACGACGCCGGCATTGGCGAGGAAATCGACGTCGGTCGAGGTGTTCATCGTCACCACGTCGGCGTCGAGGCCGTCGGCCACCGAGCGCGCCACCGCGCTCGAGCCGGCGTGCGACTGGTCGATCTTCACGTCCTTGCCGGTGGTTTTCTTGTAGTGCGCGATGAACGCGGCGTTGTAGTCCTTGTAGAACTCGCGCGCCACGTCGTACGAGCCGTTCAGCAGGGTTTGGGCTTGCGCTTGCGCAAGGCTGCTCGCGGCCAAAGCCAGCGCCGCCAGAGTGATTTTCAGTTTTGAGGGCATGAGATTTCCTGGTATCCGGAGCGAAAAAGAAGAAAAGATAAGGAATCGGGCGAAAAGCCGATGTCACTTATCGGGCTGCGGCGTCATACGCAAATAGGGCCGCACCGCCGTGTATCCCTTGGGAAAGCGCCGCGCCAGCTCGGCCGGATCCTGAATGCCGGGAACGATCACCACGTCGTCGCCGTCTTTCCAGTTCACCGGCGTCGCCACCTTGTGGCTGTCGGTCAGCTGCAGCGAGTCAATGACGCGAAGGATTTCATCGAAATTGCGGCCCGTGCTCGCCGGATAGGTGAAGGTCGCGCGAATCACTTTTTTCGGGTCGATGATAAACACGCTTCGCACCGTCGCCGTGGTCGAGGCGTTCGGGTGAATCATGTCGTACAGGTTGGCGACCGTTTTGTCGGCATCGGCCAGGATCGGGAAATTCACTGTTGTGTTCTGGGTTTCATTGATGTCGCTGATCCACCTGCTGTGCGAGTCCAGCGGGTCGATGCTGATGGCGATCGGCTTGACGTTGCGCTTTGAGAATTCGCCGCTGAGCGCCGCGGTCTTGCCCAGCTCGGTGGTGCAGACCGGCGTGAAATCGGCGGGATGCGAAAACAGCACGACCCACGAGTCGCCGGCCCATTCATGAAACGATATCCTTCCCGCGGTCGAGTCCTGCATGAAGTCGGGCGCGGTGTCGCCGAGTCTGAGGGTGGTCGTCATGCTGCGCTCCTTGAATGAATAAATGGAATGAACGATTGTGAAGAAGAATCTTAACGACTGAAAAAAGTACCGTTTCCCTGCCTTATGAATTTGTCCGCCGAAGACGGCTTGGCACCCAGACAGGCAAAATCGTCCCCGCTTCGAAATTGCTATTATAGTTATAGCTAACTTCGTCCGTCCATGCTGCGTAAAACGCATATTTTACTGGAAATCCAGCGAAAGCCGGCCTGCCAGCATAATCTATGGCTTGCGAAATCTGGCAAACCCGCCAGCTCCCGCTTTTTTGGCTTTCAAAGGAAAACACCATGACCCGGCTTCTGCACATCGACTCCAGCATCCTGGGCGACAACTCGGCTTCGCGCCAGCTCACGGCCCAGATAGTGGATTCCTGGCTGGCCGGGCATCCGGCGACCGAAGTGAGCTATCTTGACCTGGCCGTGGACACGCCGCCGCATTTTTCAGCCGACGCGATCGGCTTTCGCCTGCCGCCGTCCACCGCCCAGCTTTCCGAAGCGCAGCTACGCGAAAACGCCTTGTCCGAAGCGCTGGTGTCGCAATTCCTTGCCGCCGACGTGGTCGTCATCGGCGCGCCGATGTACAACTTTACCGTTCCGACCCAGCTCAAGGCATGGATCGACCGCATCGCCCAGGTCGGCCGCACCTTCAAATACACCGAAAAAGGACCCATCGGCCTGGCGGGCGGCAAAACGTTGATCGTCGCCTCGACCCGCGGCGGCGTGTATTCGACCAGCGACGCGGGCAATGCGATGGAGCATCAAGAGAGCTATCTGAAAACCGTGTTCGGCTTCTTCGGCGTGACCGACGTGCGTATTGTCCGCGCCGAAGGCCTGGCGCTGGGCGAAGCGGCCAGAGCCGCCGCGCTGGCAGCCGCGCAGGCCGGGATTTCGGTGCAAACGCAGGCCGCCGACCAGTCGCGGGCCGCGCCGGTCGCCTGAGACTGCGCGATCGCTGGATTTTTAGCTGGAGAAAGCCCGCTCAGCCGCGCCGGGCCGTCGATGCGCGTCGGCGCCAGGCTAAATCGTGGCATTACCATCCAGGATAATGAAAAATTCATTTATTCAGATTCGTCAACCGTCAAGAGCCGCCGAGAATCCCGATGAAAAGAGTTGATGATTTCCGCCTGAAATTCGGCAACAAGGAACTGGTTCCGATCTTCGTCGGCGGCATGGGCGTCGATATTTCCACCGCCGAGCTGGCGCTCGAAGTGGTGCGCCTGGGCGGCATCGGCCATATTTCGGACGCGATGGTGCAGGACGTGTCGGACCGGCGCTTCGACACCGGCTTCGTCAAGGAAAAGACCAAGTTTTACAAGCACAACATCGACAACTCGGACAAAAGCAGCGTCCAGTTCGACCTTGGGCGGCTGGCCGAGGCGACCAAGCTGCATGTCGGCCGGACCATGGAGGCCAAGCGCGGCGAAGGCATGGTGTTCATCAACTGCATGGAAAAGCTGACGATGAATTCGCCGCGCGACACGCTGCAAGTGCGGCTGAATTCGGCGCTCGATGCGGGCATCGACGGCATCACCTTGAGCGCCGGCCTGCACCTGGGGTCGTTCGGTCTGATGGCCGACCACCCGCGCTTTCGCGACGCAAAACTCGGGATCATCGTGTCGTCGGTGCGCGCGCTGCAAATCTTTTTGCGCAAGAACGCCCGCCTGAACCGGCTGCCCGATTACGTCATCGTCGAAGGCCCGCTCGCCGGCGGGCACCTGGGCTTCGGCATGGACTGGGCCGAGTACGACCTGGCGACCATCGTGGCCGAAATCGCCGCGTTCCTGAAGGCCGAACAGCTCGCGATTCCGCTGGTCGCCGCGGGCGGCATTTTTACCGGCGGCGACGCGGCATCGTTTCTGGAGCGGGGCGCCGCGGCGGTCCAGGTCGCGACGCGCTTTACCGTCTCGAACGAGTGCGGCCTGCCGGCCAAGGTCAAGCAGGAGTACTTCAAAGCCAGCGAGGCCGATATCGTCGTCAACACGATCTCGCCGACCGGCTACCCGATGCGGATGCTGCGCAACACGCCGGCCATCGGCGCGGGCATCCGGCCGAATTGCGAAGCCTACGGCTATCTGCTCGACGGCAACGGCAACTGCGCCTACATCACCGCCTACAACGCGCAGATCGTCATTCATCCCGACGGCAAAAACCTGTCGGTGATGGACAAGACATGCCTGTGCACCCACATGCGCAACTACAACTGCTGGACCTGCGGCAGCATGACCTATCGGCTCAAGGACACGACCCGGCGCCTGGCCGACGGCAGCTACCAGACCTTGAGCGCCGAGCATATTTTTCGCGATTACCAGTTCGGCGTCGATCAGCGGGTGGCGCTGCCCGACCTGGCGCCGGCGCCGGCGGAGGCGGTCCATCCGGCTTGAGTCAGCCGGCTATTTTTTGCGCCGGAACGCGTTTCAGAGCCCGATAATCCGGCGCATGAATCCCCTGCTCTCGCGCCTTCAGCCCTACCCGTTCGAGCGTCTGCGCCTGCTGCACGCCGGCGTCACGCCGAACCCGGCGTACAAACCCATCAGCTTAGGGATAGGCGAGCCGCGCCATGCGACGCCGCAATTGATCAAGGATGCGCTGTGCGCCAGCCTGGACGGTCTGGCGAGCTACCCCGGCACGCTCGGCGAGCCGGCACTGCGGCAAGCTATGAGCGACTGGCTGGCCCGGCGCTACGGCGGATTGCAAGTCGATGCGAAGGCGCA
>CAXSGT010000061.1:0-17233 GCA_964236835.1 uncultured Polaromonas sp. | reverse complement strand
TGGCGGGCGTCGACAGCAGGAACGAGTAGCGCGCCGCGGCCGCGCGATCGAGGCACTGCGCAAAAACATGGCGGGCGCCAAGGTCAGCGCCGCAGGCTGGGACCGCATGGTGAACGTCATCCGCGAGGAAGGCGGTGAAATCGATCTCAAGGAAACGCTTGCCCACGTCATGCGCATGATCGACAGCGGGACGGACGGCGACGCGCTCGGCACGCCTCTGCCGCGGCTGCATGTGCCGCAGCACCTGTATGCGCCTTTGCTGCTTGCGGCGCCGGCTGCGCCAGTGCATGCCGACGGCCAGCTAAGCCTGCTGGAAGATCAGCCGCTGACCTTGCGCATTTCACCGCCGCCGCTGGAAAACAGCGAGGCGCGCCTGGTCTGGGATCTGCGCAGGCGGTGGGAGCATCTGCACAAACTGCCTCAATGGCAAGGCGTTGAAGTGGTTCTATTGCGCAATCTTGCAGGCGTTGGCGTGGGCCTGTTTGCTGCCGAAGGCTTCTTCCCAGACTTTTTGTTGTGGCTCAAGCGCGGCGAACATCAGGCGTTGGCGTTTGTGGAACCAAAGGGTTTGCGCCACCAGTGGCCGGAAGACAAGTTCAAATTGCTGGACACCGAACTACCGAAGTGGAATTTTTCGGTTCCGATCCGCGGCTTTATCTTGAGCACGACCACTGCGGAGGACTTGGGCCGCGAGAAACCGGATTGCCTGCTCTACCAGGACCCTGCCGGAACCTATGTGGATACGCTGTTGAGCCGGCTACTCACACAGTTGTCGTGAAGGAGTCTTTCATAGGCAGTTTGGCCTCGGCGAGCGGTCTGCCAGTCTGAATTCAGCGCAATGTACCTGGTTGCGCCGCATCGCGTAAAAGCACGCCTTGGCTGTAGTGCAGGAACTCATCCAGATGCTTTTCGATGATGGCGACCGTGATCGGCAATTGCAGGCTCTGGTAGTCATGCACGGCGATATTGCGAAAGCCAACCATGCGCTTGAGGGCGTCGGCCAGCGGCGCGTCGATCCAACCGCCCTGTGCCAGCAGCGTGAACACATCGCGGGCGCTTTGCGGAAGCCCCAGCTTTTCCCTGCGAATCAGATGCTGGCCCATGTCCAACGCCGCCTCGCAGGCGCGTTGAATGTTCAAAATGGCGGCGTCCTGGCGGGTAAAGTCGGTGGCGAAGGTGGCTGGTCCTCGGGCATATTCCTCGCGCGCCCGATGGACGCAGCGCTCGATGGTCGCGGCTTTGTTGATCAGCACGTCATCGGCCATAAATGCTTCCCCGTTTCCGGATATCGGCCAGCAGGCCGGCGCGCGCGGTATCGAGCTCGGTTTTCTCGCTCAAAATGGCCGCCTCGTAGAGAGCCGCCTGTCCGTCGCTGAACCACCAGCGCTGGCCAGTGGTGACGATCTGGTGCTGCATCACGGTGGACGCCGCGCGCAGGTCGAGCAAATCGACCGGGCAGCCGGCCAGATCGGCAACATCGCCCGACAGGCTCCACAAGGCCAGCGGCTCGGCATAGCCGGCCACCAGAACGGCAATATCGAGGTCGCTTTCAGGCCTTGCCGCGTCTTGAATACGGCTGCCGAAGGCATAAACCGCCAGCAGATTCGGCACGCGGCCATGCAGCATGTCGAGGATGGACTGGCGCTTCATGCCTTAGCGTATCGCATGTCGCTGCGCGGACTGATTTTTCAATCGACCACGACCGGCACGCGCGGCGCCAGCGCGCACATCAGCTCATAGCCCACCGTGCCCGCGGCCAGCGCCACCTCGTCGATCGGCAGCAGTTCGCCATTCCCGGCACGCCCCCACAGCGTCGCCTCGGCGCCCATCGCGGCTTGCGGCACGGGCGTCAGATCGACCGTGATCATGTCCATGCTGACGCGCCCCACCATGCGGCAGCGCACGCCCTCGACCAGCAACGGCGCGCCGGTGCCGCAGTGCCGCGGATAGCCGTCGGCGTAACCGCAGGCGACGACGCCGATGCGCAGCGGCGCGTCGGCGACGAAGCTCGAGCCGTAGCCGACGGTGTCGCCGGCGGCCAGCCGCTGCAGGCCGATGACGCGGGACGACAGCGTCATCGTCGGCGCCAAGCCCCAATCGGCGGCGCTGTGCAGGGGATAGTCGGGCGCGCCGCCGTAGAGCATGATGCCGGGCCGGACCCAGTCGCAGCGCCCGGCCAGCGCGACGCCGTGGCGCAGGATCGCGGCGCTGTTGCTCAAGCTGCGCTCGCCGGGCAGGTCACGCGCCCAGGCGTCGAACACGCCCAGCTGCGCTGCGACGCCTTGCGGCCCGTCGGCGTCCATGAAATGCTGCATCAGCGAAATCTCCTTGACCTGCGGCATGGCGGCAAGGCGCGACCAGGCGGCGCGAAAGCGCTCGGGCGCGAAGCCCAGGCGGTTCATGCCGCTGTTCATCTTCAGGAACACCCGGTGCGGCAGGCGCGTCTTGTGCGCCGCCAGCCAGTCGATCTGCTCGCCGCAGTGCACCGTGTGCCACAGCCCCAGGCGCGAGCACGACTCCAGGTCGCGGGCGTCGAAGCAGCCTTCGAGCAGCAGGATCGGGCCACGCCAGTCGAGCGCGCGCAGCCGCTCGGCCTCGGCCAGGTCGAGCAGCGCAAAGCCATCGGCGCCGCGCAGCGCATCGAACACGCGCTCGATGCCGTGGCCGTAGGCGTTGGCCTTGACGACGGCCCAGACGCGCGCGTCGGGCGCCGCCGCGCGGACGCGGCCCAGGTTGTGGCGCAAGGCGCCAGTGTGAATGGTCGCGAGGACGGGTCGTGGCATGGCAAAGGTCGATGAACGAGTGAAATGGCGAAGCGGGCCCGCGCCAGGCGAAGGCCCGCGGTCGTTGGATTTTGCCGTCTGCCCCCATGCTATAAACAGCCATCCTCAGGAGACAATCACCTCGGACTTGCCACATCGGATCGACCGGTGCGTTTTTGCGGTGACCCACACAGTTTAATGAAGCGCGGTTTCTACACCATCATGGCGGCCCAGTTTTTCAGCTCGCTGGCTGACAACGCGCTATTCGTAGCGGCCGTGGAACTGCTCAAAACCAGCGGGGCGCCGAAATGGCAGCCGGCGGCGCTGGTGCCGATGTTCGCGCTGTTCTACGTCGTGCTGGCGCCCTTTGTCGGCGCCTATGCCGACGCCCGGCCCAAGGGCCGCGTCATGTTCGTCAGCAATGCGATCAAGGTCGTCGGCTGCCTGATGATGCTGTTCGGCTCGCACCCGCTGATGGCGTACGCCATCGTCGGCCTGGGCGCCGCCGCCTATTCGCCCGCCAAGTACGGCATTTTGACCGAGCTGCTGCCGGCCTCGCAGCTGGTCAAGGCCAACGGCTGGATCGAGGGACTGACGATTTCTTCGATCATCCTGGGCGTGCTGCTGGGCGGCCAGCTCGTCAGCCACGCCGTTTCCAGGCATTTGCTGGCGTTCGATTTTCCGGGCTTCAGCACCAGCATCGACACCGCGCCGGAAGCGGCCATCGCCACGCTGATATTCCTCTACGTCATCGCCGCCTGGTTCAATTTGCGCATTCCAGCCACCGGCGTCGAGATGCGGCCGATGCCGCGCAACAAGCTCGAGCTGCTGCCCGACTTCTGGAGCTGCAACTCGGCGCTCTGGCGCGACAAGCTCGGCCAGATATCGCTCGCCACGACGACGCTGTTCTGGGGCGTTTCGGGCAACCTGCGCTACATCGTGCTGGCCTGGAGCGCGGCGGCGCTCGGCTACAGCACCACCCAGGCGTCGTCGCTGGTCGGCGTGGTGGCGATCGGCACGGCGGTCGGTGCGATTTTGGCGTCGATGCGGATGCGGCTCGACCAGGCGCCGCTTGTCATGCCGCTGGGCATCGCCATGGGCGTGCTGGTGATCTTGATGAATTTCATCCACAACGTCTGGGTGGCGGCGCCCTTTTTGATCCTGCTCGGCGGCCTGGGCGGCTTTCTGGTGGTGCCGATGAATGCGCTGCTGCAGCACCGCGGCCACAATCTCATGGGCGCGGGTCGCTCGATCGCGGTGCAGAACTTCAACGAGCAGGCGTGCATCCTGAGCCTGGGCGCCTTCTACAGCCTGTCCACCGGCATGGGCCTGTCGGCCTTCGGCGCGATCACCGCCTTCGGCGTCGTGGTGGCCGGCTTCATGTGGCTGATCCAGCGCTGGCACCGCAGCAACTGCATCAAACACAAGGTGCAGCTCGACCATCTGCTGAACATTGCGCGCAGCGACAAATCGCACTGATGCCGAGGTCGGACACGGGCCGCGCCGACGCAAGGCGCAACCACACGCTGGCGGCCGGCGCGCTGGTCTTTAATTCCTTCGTCTGGGGCGTGTCATGGTGGCCGTTTCGCCAATTGCAGGGTTATGGGCTGCATCCGCTGTGGGCTTCGGCGCTGATGTATTTGCTGATCGCCGGCGGCGTGCTGCTGGTGCACACCAAGGCCTGGCGCGGTTTGCTGGCGTGCCCGCCGCTTTATTTGCTGGGCGTCGCGGCGGGGCTGACCAATGTCGCTTTCAGCTGGGCGGTGACGCTGGGCGACGTGGTGCGGGTGGTGCTGCTTTTCTACCTGATGCCGGCCTGGTCGGTGCTGGTGGCCTGGCTGCTGCTCAATGAAAAGCCGACCGCCGCCTCGCTTGGTCGGCTGCTGCTGGCGATGGCCGGCGTGCTGGTCGTGCTCAAGGCGCCCGACTCGCCCTGGCCGCTGCCACGGGGCGCCGCCGATTGGCTGGCGATCGCCGGCGGCTTGAGTTTTGCCGTCACCAACTCCTTGTTGCGCAAATACGGCGACACCCCCAGCGGCGCGCGCATGCTGGCGATGTTCGGCGGCAGCGGCGCACTGGCGCTGGCGGCCGCGCTCGGGGGCTGGTCGCTGCGGATGCTGCCCGGCCCGGCGCTCGGGGTTGCCGGCCTGCCGGTGCTGTTGGGGCTGGGCCTGGCGTTCGTCGCCAGCAACACCGCCTTGCAGTACGGCGCGGCGCGGCTCGCCGCCGGAACGACGGCGATCGTGATGCTGACCGAAATTTTGTTCGCCAGCGTGTCGTCGGCCGCGCTCGGCGCCGCGCAGTTCACGCCGCGCATTTTGGTCGGCGGCAGTGTCATCGTGCTGGCGGCGGTGCTGGCGGCCATTGCGCCTTCCGCCGAAAACCGGCAAAACAGCGCAAAATCGCCCTGATGCCATCGCCCTAACGCCATCAGGAGAACGCCATGAGCACCGCCTCGATTTACGACTTCGACGCGCGCCAGATCGACGGCCGGGACATCGCCCTGTCGCAATTCAAGGGCAAGGCCCTGCTGATCGTGAACACCGCGAGCCAGTGCGGCTTCACGCCCCAGTTCGCCGGCCTGGAGGCGCTGCATAAAGCCTACGCCGGCCGGGGCCTGGCGGTGCTGGGGTTTCCGTGCAACCAGTTCGGCGCGCAGGACCCGGGCGCCGACGGCGAGATCGAGTCTTTTTGCCAGCTCAACTACGGCGTGAGCTTTCCGATGATGAGCAAGATCGACGTCAACGGCGCATCGGCGCATCCGCTGTACAAATGGCTGACGGCCGAAGCGCCCGGCGTGCTCGGCAGCCAGGCGATCAAATGGAACTTCACGAAATTCCTGGTCGGCCGCGACGGCCGGGTGGTCAAGCGCTATGCGCCGCTTGCCAAGCCGGCCGACCTGGCCCAAGACATCGAAGCCGCGCTGGCGGCTTGACGACCTGCTTGCGATGCCCGCGCTCCTCATGAACACGCTGATCGTTCTGGCGACCGTCGCCGGCATGGAAGCGTTCGCCTGGGGCGCGCATAAATACCTCATGCACGGCTGGGGCTGGGGCTGGCACCGGTCGCACCATGCGCCGCGCGCCGGATTGATGGAGCGCAACGACTGGTATGCCGTGGTGTTCGCCGGCGTGGCCGTCGCGCTCATCGCCCTGGGCAATGATGGCCATGCGCCGCTGCAATGGATCGGCGCGGGCATGACGCTCTACGGGCTGCTTTATTTCGTCGCGCACGACGGCCTGGTGCACAAGCGCTGGCCGCTGCGCTGGGTGCCGCGCAGCGGCTATTTCAAGCGGCTGTACCAGGCGCACCGGCTGCATCACGCGGTGGCGGGGCCGAAGGACTGCGTGTCGTTCGGCTTTTTGTGGGCGCCCTCGCCGGCCGCGCTCAAGCGCGAGCTGCAAGCGCTGCGCTCACACCGGGCGCCGCCACAAATCGTCGGGTCGGGGCTGGGGGTCGATGCTGGGGGCGAGCAGGGCGACCGCCGCGCCGCGGGCCAAAAACCATAGCTTGTCCATGCGCGTTGTCGCAATGCGCGTGTCCCAGGCGTGGGCACCATGGGCCTTGACCTTGCGCCCGATGTCGCGGTAGATGCCGCGGGCCGTGGCGATCGACCAGGCCGAGCGCAAAGGCAGCTCGCCGATGCCGGCGACGGCGGAGCGGTAATAAGGGTCGGCCGCATCGACCAGCCGCGCGGCGACGCGTCCGAGCGCGACCCGGCGCCGAGGGTCGAGCACGTCCGCCGGCGTCATGAAGCCTTCGCCCTGCAGCCAGTCGGCGGGCAGATAGACGCGGCCGATGGCGGCGTCCTCGACCACGTCGCGCGCGATGTTGGTCAGCTGAAACGCCATTCCCAAGTCGCACGCCCGGTCGAGCGTGGCCGGGTTGCGGCTGCCCATGACCATCGCCATCATGACGCCGACGACGCCAGCGACGCGCCAGCAGTAAGCCAGCGTGTCGTGCAAGCTGGCATAGCGCTGGCCCTCGACGTCCATGCGAAAGCCGGCCAGGTGCTCTAGCAGGCACGATTGCGGAATACCGTGGCGGCGCACGACTTCGGCCAGGCCGGCGAACACAGGCTCGCCGCCCGGCTCGCCGGCGCAGGCCAGCAGCGTCGCGCGCTCCAGCGCCGCCAGCCGGGCGACGCCATCGCCGCGGTCGCCTTCGCGCTGGCCGTGGCCGAGCCGCTGGCCATCGACCACGTCGTCGCAGTAGCGGCACCAGGCGTAGAGCATCACCGCGCTCTGGCGCGTGCTTTCGTCGAACAGGCGCGCCGCGGCGGCAAAGCTTTTCGAGCCCGCTCGTATCGCCTGGGTGGCGTGCTCGACCAGCGCGGCGTCGGTCACGGCGCGTCCTCGAGCATCAGGCCGGCGGTCGCCTTGGCCGAGCCGACCACGCCGGGCACGCCGGCGCCCGGATGCGTGCCGGCGCCGACGATGTACAAATTGGGAATCTTGTCGTCGCGGTTGTGGCTGCGAAACCAGGCGCTTTGCGTCAGCAGCGGCTCAAGCGAAAACGCCGAGCCGTGGTGCGCCGACAACTCGGCCTTGAAGTCGGCGGGCGTGAAGATGCGGCTGGTCACCAGGTCGGCGCGCAAACCCGGGATGTAGCGCCGTTCCAAATAATCCAAAATTCGGTCCTTGAGCCGCGGCCCCTCGACGCTCCAGTCGAGCGCCGCGTGGCCCAGGTGCGGCACCGGGGCGAGCACATAGTGGCTCGAGCAGCCCGGCGGCGCCAGCGACGGGTCGGTGGCGCAAGGCGCATGCAGGTACAGCGAAAAGTCGTCGGCCAGCGCGTCGCCGTTGAAAATATCGTCGATCAGCTCACGGTAGCGCGGCCCGAAGCAGACGGTGTGGTGGCGCAGTTGCGGCTGCGGCTTTTTCAGGCCGAAATGCACGACGAACAGCGACATGCTGAAGCGCTTGGACTTCAGCCGCTTCGCCTCGGCCACGCCGCGCGGCACATGGCCGAGCAGCCGGTCGTAGGTGTGCACCACGTCGGCGTTCGACGCAACCTGGTCGAAGGGCAGGAAGTCGCCACGCACCCGCACGCCGCTGGCGCGGCCGCCGCGCATCTCGATGCGATCGACCGGCGCGTCGAGCCGCAGCACGCCGCCGAGATCGGCGAACAGCCGCAGCATGCCTTGGACCAACGCGCCGGTGCCGCCGCGCGCGAACCACACGCCCCATTTGCGCTCGAGCGCATGGATCAGCGCATAGATCGACGACGTGGCGAACGGATTGCCGCCGACTAGCAGCGAGTGGAACGAAAAAACCTGCCGCAGCTGCTCGTCCTCGATAAAGCTCGACACCATCGAATAGACGCTGCGCCAGGCCTGCAGCTTGGCCAGCTGCGGGCCGGCCTGCACCATGCTGCGAAAGTTCAGGAACGGCACCGTGCCGAGCTTGACGTAGCCTTCGTCGAACACCTGCCGCGAATACGCGAGAAAGCGCCGGTAGCCGGCGACGTCGGCCGGATTGCGCGCATGGATCTGCCGGTCGATCGCCTGCTGGTCGTCGGCATAGTCGAAATGCGTGCCGTCCTCCCAGCAGAGGCGGTAAAACGGCGCGACCGGCAGCAGCTCGACATAGTCGGCCAGGCGCCTGCCGCCAAGCGCGAACAGCTCCTCCAAGGCGCTCGGGTCGGTGATCACCGTCGGGCCGGCGTCGAAGGTGAAGCCCTGGTCGTGGTAGACATAGGCGCGCCCGCCGGGTTTGTCGCGCGCCTCGAACAGCGTGGTCTGCACGCCGGCGGCCTGCAGCCGGATCGCCAGCGCAATGCCGCCGAAGCCGGCGCCGATGACGGCGGCGGTCCTTGAAGGGGAGGTCATGGCGTGTTTTCTTCCATTGGTACGCACTTGCCGCCGCTATTGTCGACCGCCGTTGCCCAGCCGGCGCGCCACGCCGCCGCGACCGGCACCGGCGGCTTGCCGGCAAGGATGCGCAGCTTGTCGGGCCAGCTCGGGCGCCCCGCGTAGAAGCGCTCGATCAGCGGCGCCGGCAAGCCATAAAAACGCCGCATGACGCGCCAGCGCTGCTGCGGCGTGGCGGCCAGAAAAAGCATGCGGTTGAGCAGCCGGAAAAATCCTTGCCGCTTCCACTGGGCCAGCGCGTGCGAGCGGATCGCGTCGAACAGCGGCGCGGCGGAAACATCCGGCAGCGCCGCGACCGCCTCGGCCAGCCGGACGGCGCTGGCGAAGGAATAACCGGTGGTGGCGTGAAACAGGCCCGCGGCCAGCCCGGAGCGGGCAATGCCCTGCGCGTCGCGCCAGAAGGCGGCGGCGTCGCCCGCGAGCGTGATCGGCAAAACGCCATGCTCCTCGCGCAGCAGCGCCGCGACGGTCCAGCCGCGGGAATGCGCATAGTCGGCGATGTGGGCGCGCAGCCGGTCGGCGTCGAGCCGGTCGTCGTCGGAGTAATAGGTGTCCTCGACCAGCAGCGTATCGGCGCTGAAGGGCAGCAGGTAAACGAAGCGGTAGCCGTCGTGCTGCGGCACCGCCGCGTCCATCAGCACCGGCCGCGTCAAGCCGTGCGGCGCGGCCAGGCGCAACTCCTGCCCGAGAAATTTTTGAAAACCCAGCCTGAGCTGGCGGCTCGGGCGCATGCCGCGGCCATCGACCACGGCGCGCGCGCGCAGCAGCCGGCCGTCGGCCAGCGTCACGGTTCGCGCGTCCAAATAGGCCGCCAGCGACGCCAGGCGCACCCGCTCGCCGAGCGCGCCGCGCAGCAGCGCGTCGAAACGGCTCGAAGTCACCGACGAATAAGCCGTCGAAAGGGTGCGGTCAAGTTTGGGAAACCGCACGCTGTAGCCTTGCCAGCGATACGCCACCAGCGGCGCCAGCCAGACATGCTGCGCCGGTGTCAGATCGCCTTCGTGGAACGACCAGGTGTGGTTGCCGCCCAGCGTGTCACCGCCTTCCAAGAGCAGGATGCGCAGTTCGGGCCGCAGCTGGCTCAGGCGCCAGGCGATCAGCCCATTGGCCAGGCCGCCGCCCACCAGTATCAGGTCGGCGTCAAGCAGGTCGAGGGCGCCGGCCCCGCCGTCAGGCAGCGACACGCGATCGGGCCGCATCGGCAACCGCGGCGCTGTGGAACTTGTTAAGCGGTCTGGGGGCCGGGACCGGCTGGCGCCCGAACACCGCGGCCTCGACGATGTCCGCCGCCAGCGGAGCGCCGCCGGATTGCCTGACGTCGGCGCCCAGCATGTCGGCGCGCCGGCCAAAGGCGGGCTCTTCAAGCAGCCGCCGCAATGCCTTTTCAATCGCACTGGCGCTGGCGAGCGCGGGCAGCAGCCGCAGGCCCGCGCCGCCATGCGCCAGCCGCGCGGCCACGCCGGGCTGGTCGAAAGCGATCGGCAGCGCCAGCACCGGCGTGCCGGCGGCCAGCGCGTCCAGGGCGGTATTGAGCCCGGCATGGCTGACCGCCGCATCGGCGCGCGCCAGCGCCGCGCGCTGCGGCGCGAAGCCGGTCACCCAGGTGGCGCCGGCGCGCTCGAGCGCCCTGGCCTGCCGCGCGTTGAGCCGGTCGCAGTGCGCCAGCAGCAATTGCGCGTCCAGCGACCGGCAGGCGCGCGCGATGCGCCGGAACAAACCGAAGCGCCCGCCCTGCAGCGTTCCGAGCGAGGCGAAGACAAAGGGTCTGCCGCTTTCGACCGGCAGCCCGAGCGCGGGCTCGTTCCCCAGCGGCTGGCGCAGCGGACCCACCGGATAAAAATGCGCCGGCAACTGGCTGCGCGCGAAGTCGAACGAGGCGGTCGTCTGGCTGATTTGCGCCAGCGGCGACAGGCAGTCGGCCAGCGTCTCGCGCGGCGAAAGGCCGAAGGCGCGGGCGTGGCGCGCGATGACGCGCGCATGGGGCCGCATCAGCCAGTCATAGACCCGCGCGCTGCCTTCATTGAGCTGCTCGCCGCGCGCATCCCGCGCATAGCCCCAGGGCATGACGGGTAGCGGCACCCGCTGCTCGCGGTTCACCGGCAGCGCGCAGGCCACCGACACGAAGGGCAGGTCCAGGCCCTCGGCGAGCAGGCCGCCGGCGGCCTCCATCTGGTCGGCGATGATGGCCTCGCTGGCGAGAGCGCGCAGCATCGCCGGCCCTTCGCGGCACAGCATGTCGGTGGCCGAGGCCACATCGGCGATAACGCGGCGCAAGCCGAGCGGGCCGCCTGGACTGGCCGCCCGCGCCACGGTATGCGCCAGCGAGCCGGGCGGGTGCGTCGCGGCGCCGACCGAATGGAAGTCGATCCGCTTGTCGCTCAGCAAGCCCTGGGCGTCCACCTGATGAAGCCAGCTGACCCGGTGGCCGCGCGCCAGCAGCGCGCCGGCCACGGCCTCGAGTGCCCGGACATGGCTGACAAAGGGAGGGGCGATAACAGTGAAGTGGGTCATCAATGGGCCATGCGACAAGCCAAGGTTACGCATCAATGGCGGGCAATGTGTAGGACGCAGACGCGTTTCTCGGCGCAACCGACTTATTTGTCCGGTTGCGCCCTATAAATGCGCAATAGTCCCATCGTGGCATCCGCCGCCTCAATACCCCTACCATGCATCCAGCCGTTACGCGTTCGCCCGATTCACACCCGTATCCGCCCGAGGACTTTGCGCAAATGCTGGATTCCCTGCGCAGCCAGATCGACTCGCGCCTGGGCGAGTTGCTGCCGCCGCCTCTGCATTCCCATGACCTGATCGCCGCGGCCTTGCATGATGGCGTGCTGGCTCCGGGAAAAAGAATACGGCCGCTGCTGCTGCTGCTGGTCGGACGCAGCCTGGGCCAAAAGTCGATGGCGCTGCTGGACCTGGGCTGCGCGGTCGAAATGGTGCATGCGGCATCGCTTTTTCTCGACGACATGCCGTGCATGGACAACGCGCGCCTGCGCCGCGGCAGGTTGGCGGTGCATGCGCGCTACGGCGAGGATGTCGCCATGCTGGGCGCGGTGGCGCTGCTGGCGCACGCCTGCGGTATCGCCGCCAGCGTGGACGGGCTGCCCGGAGAGCTGCGTGCGCGACTCGTCACGGTGCTGTGCAACGCCGTCGGCATGCGCGGGCTGGTGCGCGGGCAGTATCGCGACCTGCGCGAAGGCTCGGCGGCCCGGCTGCTCGAAGACATCGCCAGCACCAATGAACAAAAGACCGGCTCGCTTTTTTCCGCGGGTTTTGAAATGGCCGCGCTGGCCGCCGGCGCGAGCGAAGCGACGCGCGCGGCGCTGTGCCTGGCCGCCACCGAGCTTGGCCATGCGTTCCAGCTTCGCGACGATATCGAGGACTACGCCAAAAGCCCGGCCGCCGCCAGCAAGGACCGCAACAAGGACGCCGGAAAATCCACCATCGTCGCGCTGCTGGGACTCAATGCGGCCGAGGAACGCCTGGCCGGGCACCTTGCGCGGGCGGAAGACCAGCTGCGCCAGGCGCTTCCCGCGGACGAGGGCGTGGTCTCGATGGTGCGGTCGGTCTTTTCGGCGTCAAGCTGCTTGGCCGTATAGCTTGCGCGTACGATTTGCGATTCCAGCTGGAAGTGGCATGTAGACAAATAAAAAGGCGGTTCACACCGCCTTTTATTTACGAATAACGCCTAAGTCTTGAAGCGTCCAATGGTTCAAGCCGGCTTATTTGTCATTCTTGTGGCTTTGGCGTCCAGCCTCCGCATGCTGCTCGGGCGTGCCGCCACGGGTGCTGCCAGAGCCGCCGCCACCTGAGCCACCACCAGAGCCGCCGCCCTTGTTGTCGTTCTTGTGGCTTTGACGACCCGCTTCCGCATGCTGCTCAGGCGTGCCGCCGCGGGTGCCGCCGGAGCCGCCACCGCCAGAGCCGCCACCTTGGCCGCCGCCCTTGTCGTCATTCTTGTGACTCTGACGACCTGCTTCCGCATGCTGCTCGGGCGTGCCGCCACGAGTGCCGCCCTGATTGCCCCCACCTTGGTTATTGGTTGCCATTTTGTGTTCTCCATTAAATAAAAAAGAAATGGTGCAGCTAAATGGCTGTACCAGGACTTGCAGCGGGACGATTCCCACCGCACGGCTATTGAATAACTTTTATGCGGTGCTCCGAAGTAAGCCGACTGTCGAGATATTTGTAGGAATTCGCCAGCGCCTGGCGAAAGCGCGGGACGCGTCAACGGCTGAAATGAAAAACTTATACAAAACAGCCGATTTCGCAAGCGGGCCGCGCGTGAGCAGCTATGAATTCAATAGTGCCTCATCGAGCGCCTCGACCCAGTGGCGCACCAGCGTTGCGGTGCCGCTTTGCAAATGCGTGATGCAGCCGATATTGGCCGAGACGATCATTTGTGGCGCCATTTCGCCCAGGTTGGCCAGCTTGCGGTCGCGCAGCTGGTAGGCGATGTCAGGATGCAGCACCGAATAAGTTCCCGCCGAACCGCAGCACAGATGCGCTTCGTTTCGGCTTGCGGCGATCTCGAAACCGAGCTCGCCGAGCCAGTGCTCGACGCCGCCTTTCAACCGCTGGCCGTGCTGCAGCGTGCAGGGGGGATGAAAAGCCAGCCGGGGCGCGGCCGCGACTCCATCCTTGCGGCCGGCGCTGCAAGCCAGCCGGCCCTTGAAGGCCGCGGCCAGTTCGGGCAAGAGCTCGCTCAGGTCGCGCGTCAGTTCGCTGACGCGCGCCGCTTTATCGGCGTATGCCGTATCGTCCCGAAGGAGGTAGGCATATTCCTTGACGGTGACGCCGCAACCCGAGGCGTTCATCACGATGGCTTCGACACCGCCTTCGACATACGGCCACCAGGCGTCGATATTGCGCCGCATCTCGGCTTTGCCGCCGTCCTGGTCGTTCAGGTGAAACTTGACCGCGCCGCAGCAGCCGGCCCTGGCCGCCACGACCGTTTCAATGCCGGCCGCGTCGAGCACTCGGGCCGTCGCGGCATTGATGTTGGGCATCATCGCCGGCTGCACGCAGCCTTCGAGCAGCAACATTTTGCGGACGTGGGTTCGTGTCGGCCATTCGCCGGCGGCTTGCCTGGCGGGGATCTTGTGCTTGAGCGAAGCGGGCAGCAAGCCGCGCACCGACTGGCCGAGCTTCATCGCCGGCGCGAACAACGGCGACGGCAAACCCTCCTTGAGCGCCCAGCGCAGCGCGCGCTCGCCGGCCGGGCGCGGCACGCGTTCATCGACCAGCTTGCGGCCGATATCGACCAGATGGCCGTACTGCACACCGCTCGGGCAGGTGGTCTCGCAGTTGCGGCAGGTCAGGCAGCGGTCCAGATGCAGCTGGGTCTTGCGCGTCGGCGCCTCGCCTTCGAGCACCTGTTTGATGAGGTAGATGCGGCCGCGCGGCCCGTCGAGCTCGTCGCCGAGCAGCTGATAGGTCGGGCAGGTGGCGGTGCAAAAACCGCAGTGCACGCATTTTCGCAAAATGGCTTCGGCCTCTCGGCCGTCGGGCGTGTTCTGGAATTCGGGGGCGAGTTGGGTTTGCATAAACGTCAATATCTTTGATGGAAACCGGTCGCCCTACCAGTCGGAATACATCCGGCCGTGATTGAAAACGCCGGCCGGATCGAACTGCTTTTTGAGTTCGCGCTGGATGCGCAGTTGCACCGGCGCCAGCGGGGTGAAAACGGGCAGTTCTGCTGGTGCGCCCGCAGCGCGCCTGAACAGCGTCGCATGGCCGCCGGCTTGCCGCGCCGCCTGGCGCAACCGCTCCGTCGCCAAGGCGGGCGCCCACAGCCAACGCAGTGCGCCATGCCATTCGATCAGTTGCGGGTAAGGCAAGTCGAGCGCCGGCGCGGTCTGCGCAACGCTCAGGCGCCACAGGCAGGCGTCGGGCGATGGCGGAGGCGCGAAAAACGGCAGCGTCTGCTCGCGGCAGGCGTTCCAGTCGGCGCCGGCCTGGGCATTGTCCATGCGCGCGGCCGTGCCGCCCGCGCGCCGCACGTCGGCGATCATGCGCGGGCAGGCGGCCTCGACGGCGGCGACCGCGCCGCGCAGACGAACAAACAGCAAATCCCGAGCCAGCCCAGCGCTGTCGTCACACACCCAGCAGCTGGCGTTCAGCGGCAGCGGCTGGCCGCCCCAGCGGTTGAGCAGGTCGAGCGCGGCTTGCTGCGGCAGGCCGCACATCAGCGTCGCTTCCGCCGGCGCGATGGGCAACACCTTGAGCGATACTTCGAGCAGCACGCCCAGCGTGCCGAGCGTGCCGGCCATCAGCCGCGACACGTCGTAGCCGGCGACGTTTTTCATGACTTGGCCGCCGAAGGTCAGGCATTCGCCCTTGCCGTTGAGCAGCTTGACGCCCAGCAAATAGTCACGCACCGCGCCGACGCTGGCGCGCGCCGGGCCGCTCAATCCGCTGGCGACCATGCCGCCAACAGTGGCGTTCGGGCCGAAATGCGGCGGCTCGAACGGCAGGCACTGGCCTTGCGCGGCCAGCAGCGCTTCAAGTTCGGCCAAATTTGTTCCACCGCCCACGGCGACGACCAGTTCGCTGGGCTCATAGCTGACGACGCCGGCGAACGGCGCCATGTCGAGCAACTCGCCCGTCAGCGCCTGGCCGTAGAAATCCTTGCCGCCGCCGCCGCGAATGCGCAGGGACGCGCGGGTTGCCGCCGCATGGCGGACTCTATCGGCCAGGAAGCTTGTTGCGTCGGTTTCTGAATCCATGGCCGGAATGGTACGCGGCCTGTTGTTTCGTGGCTTTGATTTTTTGAACGCGGCGTGTTCCGTTTTTTATTGATTGGTATGAATTGTTAAGGTGCGCAAGGCGAGCACCCGGAAGATTTTTGCTGGCGAGGTCGGCCTTGGGCAAGTTGCTGCAACAAAGCTTGGAATCATTGGCGGGGTGCTGTCGCAATAGGTTCGTCAGGCGTTTTTTGCGAAACCCGTATGCCTATGAATTCTTGGGCAGGGCGCAAGGCAGTTCAAACCTGCTGCGCCGGAAAAACCGGCATGGCGCGCCGCATGAAAGCGTCGAACAGAGGAACGGTGAAGTCCATTTCGCCATGCGCCGTGCTGTAGACCATGCCCTTTTTAATCAGGCTGGCGCGAACCGGTCCCTGGGCGCTGATTTTCACACCCAGCCTGTCGGCCACATCGCCCGTACGGTAGGGCCCGGTCCCCAGATCGGCCATGGCACGCAGGTAAATTTTCTCAACCGGTGTCAGGCGGTCAAAACGAACCCGAAAGAAGTTTTTGTCCAGCCGGGTCGAAACCAGCGCTGTCGATTCCTTGACCACTTGCAGCGTAATCGGCGACGCCGCCGCATGATTCCAGGCCTGATATCCCCACTCCTGCAAAAAGTAGGGGTAGCCCAACGTGGTCCGGTAAATTTCAAGGCACGCGTTGGCATCAATCGATTCGGCCGCCGCTTCAATCGGCTCACGTATGGCCTTGATGGCATCTTCCTCTGGCAACGGGCCAATGTCGGGAAAGTCGAACAATCGTTCGGCATACGATTTGGATTCGCCCGCCAGGCTCGGCAAGACGGGAAGCCCGGCGCCCAACAGCACCAGCGGCAACTGGCGTTGCTGCATCCTGTGCATCGACATGATCAGCGCGCTAAGCTCCGCAGCGCTGAAATATTGAATCTCATCAATCAAAATCGCCACGCCCAGGCCACGCGCCTGCGCCGCTTCGGCCAGCACCACGAAAAGCTCCGGCAAGTCCGCCTCCAGATCGCCACTGTCGGCGGTTCCGCGCTCGGGTTCAATGTCAATGCCGATGTCTATGTCGGCGACCTTGACCTTGATGGCGCCGACAAAGCTTTTGAGCACCGCGATGCCGCGCCTGACCTGATTGCCCGCGGCGGCAATTCGGTCCAGATCGAACAAAAGTGTTCGCAAATGTGGCGCCAGCAGCGCCGCCAGCGACTTCGATTCGTGCGCCTCCACCAGAACAGTGCGGTAGCCCGCGGTTTTGGCCATGCGCTCAATTTCATTGAGCAGCACGGTTTTGCCCACTCCCCGCAGCCCTGTCAGCAATATGCTTTTTTCCGGACGGCCGACCCTTACCCGCCCGAGCAACACACGGGCTTGCTCCAAAACCCCGTCGCGACCTGCAAGCTCAGGAGGCGGGGAACCCGCGCCAGGGGAGAAAGGGTTGTTGATCTTGTTCAAAGGAATTCCTATTTATAGAAAATTTTTAATTATATAGCATATTTATGCTATATATTATTATATACATCTATAGATAAAAATTACGGCGTGAGAATCGCTTGAAATTACCCGGCAATACAAACCCGAAGCAACACTTCGCGCCATTGGCGGCCCCGTCGTTATGGCGATACCCAAACATCTGCTGGAACTGGCCCACTTGCAGGCGGGTTCACGGGTGGACATAGATGTTCAGCAAGGCCGCCTGATTGTTGTTGCGCAAAAGAAACAGCGTTACAAGCTGGCTGATTTGCTGGCGCAATGCAATCCGGTATTGCTGATCATTTCCGAAGAGCGGGAATGGCTTGAGTCACCCGCTGCGAGCCTAGAGCGGATTTCAAGCTAACTAAAGGCAAGGGATATGTTCGACAGACAAGCGAT
>CAXSGT010000060.1:0-17585 GCA_964236835.1 uncultured Polaromonas sp. | reverse complement strand
CGCGAGGGCGGCCGGACTGTGGGCGCCGGGGTCGTGGCCAAGATTCTGGCGTGATGCTTCAGAATCGATTCAAGGAATTACCACCATGGCCACCAAGCAAAAAATCCGCATTCGCCTTAAAGCGTTCGACTACAAACTGATCGACCAGTCGGCCGCCGAGATCGTTGACACCGCCAAGCGCACCGGCGCGATTGTCAAAGGCCCTGTGCCTTTGCCGACCCGTATGAAGCGCTTTGACCTCTTGCGTTCGCCTCACGTCAACAAGACGAGCCGCGACCAGATGGAAATACGCACGCACCAGCGGCTGATGGATATTGTCGATCCGACGGATAAGACCGTTGATGCGTTGATGAAACTCGATCTTCCCGCTGGCGTGGACGTGGAAATCAAGTTGCAATAAACCTATGGCATAGCGCTTGCCAAAATGGCATATGTCGCGCTATAATTTAAGGCTTCGCTCAAATTGGGGCGAAGCCTTATTAACAGTCTTCTACGCCAAAACGCCTGTCGCCAATTGAAGTGCCAGCGGTGGAAGTTACGAAAGAACAAACATGAGTCTGAGCAACTCCCTCGGGTTGCTGGGCCGCAAGGTGGGCATGATGCGTCTCTTTACTGATGATGGGGACACCGTTCCTGTCACAGTGGTGGATGTGTCGAACAACCGTGTGACCCAGGTAAAAACCGAAGCAAACGACGGCTACGATGCCCTTCAAGTGGCATTTGGCTCGCGCAAGGCATCGCGCGTGACCAAGCCGGCCGCCGGCCACCTTGCGAAAGCAGGCGTCGAAGCTGGCGAAATCCTGAAAGAATTCCGCGTGACGGCCGACGTCGCGGGCAAATACGCTGCGGGTGCCGTCGTGCCAGCCGCCGATATTTTCGCCGTGGGCCAGTTGGTCGATGTGCAAGGCACTTCCATCGGCAAAGGCTTCGCCGGCACCATCAAGCGCCACAAGATGAGTTCGCAGCGTGCCACGCACGGCAATAGCCGTTCGCACAATGTGCCAGGCTCCATTGGCATGGCGCAGGATCCGGGCCGGGTGTTTCCGGGCAAGCGCATGACGGGCCATTTGGGCGATGTCACCAAAACCACGCAAAACCTGAACATCGTTCGTATTGACGAAGCCAGGCAACTGCTGATGATTCGCGGCGCTGTTCCCGGCTCCAAGGGCGGTTTTGTCACGGTTCGCGCCGCCGTCAAGGCCAAACCGGTAGCTGCCAAAGGAGTGAACTGATGCAGGTCGAACTCCTCAATGACCAGGGCCTGTCATCGTCCAAAGTGGACGTGCCCGACACCGTATTTGGTCGCGAATACAACGAAAGCCTGATTCACCAGGTGGTTGTGGCCTTCCAGGCCAACGCCCGCCAGGGAACCCGTGCCCAGAAAGACCGCGAGCAGGTTCGTCACTCGACGAAAAAGCCTTTCAAGCAAAAAGGCACCGGTCGCGCGCGCGCCGGTATGACGTCGTCGCCATTGTGGCGCGGAGGCGGGCGGATTTTTCCGAACATGCCTGACGAGAACTTCACGCAAAAAATCAACAAGAAAATGTACCGTGCCGGCATGGCGTCGATCCTTTCGCAGTTGGTGCGCGAAGGCCGCCTGGCCGTGGTTGATTCGCTGACCGTCGATTCGCCCAAGACGAAAGCGCTGGCTGACAAATTCAAGGCCATGAACCTGAGCTCGAACAGTTCGGTTCTGGTGATCGCCGATCAAGTTGATGAAAACCTGTACCTGGCATCGCGCAACCTGGTCAATATCCTAGTGGTCGAGCCCCGCTATGCCGACCCGCTGTCGCTGGTGCATTACAAAAA
Source organism: uncultured Polaromonas sp. (assembly GCA_964236835.1). Classification (GTDB taxonomy): domain Bacteria; phylum Pseudomonadota; class Gammaproteobacteria; order Burkholderiales; family Burkholderiaceae_C; genus Polaromonas. The sequence continues at coordinate 15,776 of CAXSGT010000060.1, read as the reverse complement.
GGTGCTGGTGACCAAAGCCGCCATGGACCAACTCAAGGAGATGTTCGCATGAGCACCGTGAACAACGCCAAAACCAAATATGACGAAGGCCGCCTGATGCAGGTTTTGGTCGCTCCCATCGTGTCTGAGAAAGCCACGATGATTGCGGAAAAATCAAACTCGGTCACCTTCAAGGTTCTGCAGGACGCCACAAAGCACGAAATCAAGGCGGCTGTGCAGTTGATGTTCAAGGTCGACGTTAAAGCGGTCGCGGTATTGAACATCAAAGGCAAAGCCAAGCGCTTTGGCAAATCCACAGGCCGCCGGGACAACGTGCGCAAAGCGTACGTGACGCTGCAGCCGGGTCAACAACTGAACTTCGGTGGGGAGTCCGCATAATGGCCGTGATCAAGATGAAGCCCACCTCGCCGGGTATGCGCGGCATGGTGAAGATTTCGCGTGACCACCTGTTCAAGGGCGAGCCTCATGCACCGCTGCTGGAGCCGCAATTCCAGAAGTCCGGCCGTAACAACAATGGACACATCACGGTTCGCCACAAGGGCGGCGGCCACAAGCACCATTACCGCGTGGTCGATTTCAAGCGCAACAAAGATGCCATCGCGGCCAAGGTCGAGCGTATCGAGTACGACCCCAACCGTACCGCGCATATCGCGCTGATCTGCTACGCCGACGGCGAACGCGCGTACATCATCGCCCCGCGCGGCCTTGAAGTCGGCGCCACGCTGATCAGCGGCTCGGAGGCGCCGATCCGTGTCGGCAACACGCTGCCGATCCGCAACATCCCCGTGGGCTCGACGATTCACTGCATCGAAATGCAAATCGGCAAGGGCGCGCAAATCGCGCGTTCCGCCGGCACCTCGGCGACGCTGCTGGCGCGCGAAGGCACCTACGCCCAAGTGCGCATGCGCTCGGGCGAGGTTCGCAAAATTCACATCGAGTGCCGCGCCACGATCGGCGAGGTCGCCAACGAAGAGCACAGCCTGCGCCGTTTAGGCAAAGCGGGTGTGAAGCGCTGGATGGGGATTCGCCCAACCGTTCGCGGCGTGGTCATGAACCCGGTCGACCACCCGCACGGTGGCGGCGAAGGCAAGACCGGCGAAGGGCGCCATCCTGTCGATCCATGGGGTAACCTGACCAAAGGCTACCGCACCCGCAACAACAAGCGCACGCAGGTGATGATTGTTTCGCGTCGCAAGAAGTAAGGCTCGGCTATGACACGTTCGCTTAAAAAAGGTCCTTTTGTCGACCATCACCTGGTAGTCAAGGCCGACCGGGCCGTTACCAACAAAGACAAAAAGCCGATCAAGACCTGGTCGCGCCGCTCCATGATCCTGCCCGAGTTCATCGGCCTGACCATCGCCGTGCATAACGGCAAGCAGCACGTTCCGGTCTATATCACCGATCAAATGGTTGGCCACAAGCTGGGCGAGTTCGCACTTACCCGGACTTTCAAAGGTCACCCGGCTGACAAAAAAGTTGTCAGAAAGTAAGGGAATAAGGACCATGGAAACACGTGCAACCCTCCGGGGCGTTCGTCTGTCGGTCGACAAGGGCCGTCTGGTCGCCGACTTGATCCGCGGCAAGAAGGTGGATCAGGCGCTTAACATCTTAAATTTCACGCAGAAAAAAGCCGCTGGAATCATCAAGAAGGTTGTTGAATCCGCCATCGCCAACGCTGAACACAACGATGGCGCCGACATCGACGATTTGAAGGTGAAAACCATCTATGTCGAGCAAGGCGCCACGCTCAAGCGTTTTTCCGCGCGCGCCAAAGGCCGCGGCAACAGCATCAGCAAGCCTACGTGCCATGTGTACGTGGTCGTTGGCAACTAAGGGCAAAGCAGGATATGGGACAAAAAATCAATCCAACCGGGTTTCGCCTGTCGATCAGCCGCAACTGGTCGAGTCGCTGGTACGCCAACAACCGCGACTTCGCCGGCATGCTGGCCGAAGACATCAAGGTGCGCGAGTACCTGAAGAAGAAGCTCAAAAGCGCCGCGGTGTCGCGGGTGCTGATCGAGCGCCCCGCCAAGAATGCCCGCATCACGATTTTCTCGGCGCGTCCGGGCGTCGTGATCGGCAAGAAAGGCGAGGACATCGAGAACCTCAAAAAAGAACTGAGCCGCCAGCTAGGCGTGCCGGTCGCCGTGAACATCGAAGAAGTTCGCAAGCCTGAAATCGATGCCAAGCTGATCGCCGACAGCATCACCCAGCAGCTTGAAAAACGCATCATGTTTCGCCGCGCGATGAAGCGCGCCATGCAAAACGCCATGCGTCTCGGTGCCCTGGGCATCAAGATCATGTCGTCGGGCCGCCTGAACGGCATTGAAATCGCCCGCTGCGAGTGGTACCGCGAAGGCCGCGTGCCGCTTCACACGCTGCGCGCCGACATCGACTACGGCACATCCGAAGCTCACACTACCTACGGCATCATTGGCGTAAAAGTGTGGGTTTACAAGGGCGACACGCTGGGCCGCAGCGATGCGCCGGGCGCCCGCATGATGGAAACGCCGGCTGAAGAAGAGCGCCGCCCGCGCGGCCCTCGTCGTGATGGCCGTGACGCGCGTCCTGGCGACCGCCCGGACCGTGGCGCGCCTCGCGGCGCTCCGCGCGCACCGCGCAGCGCCGTGGGCGGCAACACCGCTCCAGCCGACGGCACCGACAAACCGGCTGAGGCGTCGTCTGTCGCTGAAGCCCCGAATACCACCGTTAAGCGCGTCCGCAAAGCCGCGCCAGCTGCAGCAGCTGACGGTGCCAAGACCGAGTAATCGGCCTTATAACGGAGAATAATCAATGCTGCAACCCGCTCGCAGAAAATACCGCAAAGAGCAAAAAGGCCGCAACACCGGCGTCGCAACCCGGGGCAACTCGGTGGCGTTCGGTGACTTCGGCCTTAAATGCACCGACCGCGGCCGCCTGACCGCCCGCCAGCTCGAAGCCGCACGCCGTGCGATTTCCCGTCACGTCAAGCGTGGCGGCCGAATCTGGATTCGTGTCTTCCCGGACAAGCCGATTTCGCAGAAACCCGCCGAGGTGCGCATGGGCAACGGCAAGGGCAATCCAGAATATTACGTCGCTGAAATCCAGCCTGGCAAGATCGTCTTCGAGATTGTCGGCGTTCCCGAAGAACTGGCGCGGGAAGCGTTCCGGCTGGCTTCGGCCAAGCTGCCGCTGCGCACGACGTTCGTCAGCCGCATGATCGGCCAGTGAACAGCAGAGTAAAAAGGAAATGAAGAAATGAATACTGCTGAACTGCGTAAAAAAGACGTTGCCGGCCTGCAAAACGAAGTCAAGGAGCTGCAAAAAGCCCATTTTGGCCTGCGGATGCAAAAGGCGACGCAGCAACTGACCAACACCGCCACGATGCGTTCGACGCGGCGCTCCATCGCGCGGGCCAAGACCATTTTGGCCGAAACCATTGTTCGGCAAGGAGCCAAGTGATGACGGAAGCGAAAACCTCCCTCAAGCGCACCTTGATCGGCAAGGTTGTCAGCGACAAGCGCGCCAAAACGGTTACTGTCCTGGTCGAGCGCCGTGTCAAGCACGAGCTCTATGGCAAGATCGTCTCGCTGTCGAGCAAGTATCACGCGCATGATGAAAAAGGCGAATACAAGCTGGGCGACATGATCGAGATCACCGAAAGTCGTCCCATTTCCAAGACCAAGAATTGGGTCGTAACCCGTCTGGTGCAAAAAGGCGCGATCGTTTGAAGCGCTTGCAAGCTTGACTTGCGATATCAAAATTATTTAAGATGACAAAACCGGCCCGCCTCTGTGGGCCGGTTTTGTTTTCGCCTGACCGCAGCGGCTCGAACGCGAACCACGCCGATAAAATCGTTTTTTTATTTTCAATCCTGGAACTCCCAATGATCAAAGTAGGCGACACCCTTCCGGCCGTCACCCTGACGGAATTTATTGAAGTCGAGGGCAACGGCTGCAGTCTCGGCCCCAACCCGGTCGATGTCAGCCAGGCCAGTGCCGGAAAAACGATTGCGCTGTTCGCCGTTCCCGGCGCGTTCACACCGACCTGTTCGGCCAAGCATGTGCCCGGCTACGTCGAAAAGTTTGCCGATCTCAAGGCTGCCGGCGTCGATGAGGTCTGGTGCGTCAGCGTAAACGATGCGTTCGTGATGGGCGCCTGGGCGCGCGAGCAGAAAACCGCCGGCAAGATGCGCATGCTGGCCGACGGCAGCGGCGCCTTCGCCCAGGCTTGCGGCCTGACGCTCGATTTAAACGCGCGCGGCATGGGCGTGCGCAGCAATCGCTATTCGATGCTGGTCAAGGACGGCAAAGTGGCCAGCCTGAATGTCGAGGGGCCGGGCAAGTTCGAGGTCAGCGACGCCGATACGCTGCTGGCGCAGGCCAAAGCCTAAAGTTCCGGGATATTGCCTCGTTGCTATTGAATTAATAGCTGAGTGCCTGCGACCTGATTGGGTTACAAGAGCAGTTCATCTGTAATTTTTTTACTACAGGTCCGCTTTCAAATAATGTGCGCCCGGAACCGGGTTGTAATAGTAAGGCGGAATTTCCTCAAAACCCAGCTCGGTGTAAAGCGCGCGGGCCGATTCCATGTCGTCCAGCGTGTCGAGCAGCACGCTGCGGTAGCCCAGGGCGCGCGCCGCGTCCAGCGCCGCTTCCGCCATCTGGCGGCCCAGGCCGAAACGGCGAAACGCCTTGCGCACATAAAGTCGCTTCATCTCGGCGGCGTTCGGATAGTCCACTGACTCCAGGGCGCGCAAGCCGCAGCAACCCGCGACTTTGCCATCGACCAGCGCCAGCAGCAGCGCACCGGCGGGAGCGCCGTATTGCCCTGGCAGATCGGCCAGTTCGTCGGCGAAATTTTGAAAGCGCAGGTCAATGCCCAGTTGTTCGGCGTACTCGGTGAATATCTGGCGCGTGGCCACCAGTTCTGTGCTTGAAGCGGGTGTGATGAATTGGACGAGGGGACGGCGCACGGTGTCGGTGGCAAAAGATCGGCCGCCAGTTTAACGCCGTTGCCGGTTGCCAAAGGATCAGCCTGCAATCGCATCGAGCGTAGAAATCCAATAGGCCACTCCGGCGCACAGGAGCAGAAGCGCGAGAGCGGCGAGACGCGATAAAACGTCATCCCGCGACGAAGGAACGGCCGCCACCACTTCCTTGTCGCCATGCAGCATGGCGCCGACCAGGTTGTGCCTGCGCAGCAGGTAATAGGCGATGGCCGCGATGTGCAGCATGACAATGGCCAACAGCAGCCACTTGCCGATATTCGCGTGGTAGTTGCTTGCCAGGCTGATAGTAGCGTTCGAGACAAAGCGCGTCAGAGGACCAGCGGTGGCGATTTCGTCGTCGCTGACGAGGCCGCTGGCGACCTGCGCTAGCAGCAAGCCGAGCATGGCGAAGACCGAGCCGGCGCCGATCGGGCTGTGGCCGACAGCATGCGCCGGCTTGCCGTTTCCCTTGAGGTAGGCGACGACGGTCCGCGGCGCATAGATGAAAGCGCTGAAGCGCGACCAGCGCCCGCCCACCAGTCCCCAGACGATGCGAAACAGCAGCAGCGCCAGCACCACGTAACCCAGGCGCAAATGCCACACCATGGCATTGCCGCCGACCGTGCCGGTCACGCCAAGGGCGATGACGGCCGCGGCCAGCGTCCAGTGGAAAATACGCGTCGGCAAGTCCCAGACGCGGACCCGGGCCCGGGCTTTGTTGTTGTCCATGCTTGACCTTGTTCGTTGTTTTTCGCAGGAATTGTAGTTTTCGAAAAACGTCAGAGGACTATGACGCTGCGTTGGTGCTTTCACCTAGAGCATAAGTTCCGGTGGAACTTATGTAGCGTCTGCCCGCTCGATCAATTCGGCACACAGGCCCAGCGGCCTCGGCCGTTGACGACCGCTCTTAAAAACCGTTAGGAAATCCATGAAAATCTTCACCTGCATCGCCGCCGCGGCCACCCTGCTGACCGTGGCCGTCCCGGCTTCGGCTCAGTTCGCCAAACCGGAAGACGCCATCAAATACCGTCAGGGCGCGCTTACCATCATGGGAACGCATTTCGGCCGGCTGGGCGCCATGGTCAGCGGCAAGGCGCCTTTCGACGCCAAGTCGGCCGCCGAGAACGCGACCATCGTGGCCGAAATGGCCAAACTTCCCTGGGCGGGATTCGCCGCCAACACCGACAAGGTCGGCAACACCAAGGCCAAGTCTGAAATCTGGCTCGAGCAGGTCAAGTTCAAGGAACACAACGAAAAGCTGGTGGGCGATACGGTCAAGCTCGAGGCAGCTGCCAAGACCGGCAACCTGGACGCGATAAAAACCGCTTTCGCCGCCACCGCCGACACCTGCAAGTCGTGCCACGACGCTTTTCGCAATAAATAGCCGCAAAGTGACTCCAAGCCGGCATGCTATTTAATTAATAGCTAACTATGCCCACTGCATAAGCGAAAAAGGCCGATTTCATTGGAAATCAGCTCTTGTTCCGGCCAAAAAGGGAGAAAATAGTCAGGTCTCGGCCAGCAGTTTTTCGATCAGCCGATGGAGCGCGGCGAAATCGGGCTCGCCGACATACTGCTTGACGATCTGGCCGCGCTTGTTAACCAGGAACGTCGTCGGCGTAAGCTGCACGTCGCCCCAGGCGCTCGCCACCGAGCCGGTGTTGTCGATGGCGACCTTGAACGGCAGGCGGCGGGTTTCGGCGTAGTTGACGACGTAGCTCGGCGGGTCGTAGCGCATGGCGACGGCCAGCGTGTCGTAGCCTTTGGCCTGGTATTTGTTGTAGGTGGCGATCACCTTGGGCATCTCTGTGACGCAGGTCACGCAGCTGGTCGCCCAGAAATTCACCAAAGTCACTTTCCCCAACAGGTCCGCCGTCGTTTTCCTGCTGCCGTCGAGCAGCACGAACGTCGATTCGGGCGCCGCCTGCGCGCCGCCGCAGCCTGCCACGAAAGCCGCTCCGCCAAGCGCCAGAACGCCCGCCAGCAGCAGGCGGCAGACCGCCATGGAAGAAATTGGTTTCATCAAAAGGGCCTCACATCATGAACGTCGAATTTTAACCAGCGTGGCGGCCATGCGCCGTGTTTGAAAGATGGAGTCTGCGGCGGGCCAGAAGTTCGCATTGACCAGAGCGATTGGACGAGCGCCCGCCAGCCTGCTAGGCTTGCCTTTTCATACAGGAGGAAAGCTCATGAAAATCGAAACCATCGCCGTTCATGGCGGCTACACGCCCGACCCGACCACCAAGGCCGTCGCGGTACCGATCTACCAGACGGTGGCCTACGCCTTCGACAACACCCAGCACGGTGCCGACCTGTTCGACCTGAAGGTGGCCGGCAATATCTACAGCCGCATCATGAATCCGACGAACGCCGTGCTCGAAGGCCGCATGGCGGCGCTCGAGGGCGGCATCGGCGCGCTGGCGGTGGCCTCGGGCATGGCGGCGATCGCCTACGCCATTCAGACGATCGCCGAGGCCGGCGACAACATCGTCGCGTCGTCGGCGCTGTACGGCGGCAGCTACAACTTGTTCGCGCACACTTTTCCGCAGATGGGCATCGAGGTGCGCTTCGCCGACCCGCACGACCCGGCGGCGTTCGCGCCGCTGATCGACGCGCGCACCAAGGCGCTGTTCTGCGAATCGGTCGGCAACCCGCTGGGCAATGTGACCGACATCGCCGCGCTGGCCGACATCGCCCATGCGGCGGGCGTTCCGCTGATCGTCGACAACACCGTCTCAACACCGTACCTGTGCCGTCCGTTCGAGCATGGCGCCGACATCGTCGTGCATGCGCTGACAAAATACCTCGGCGGCCACGGCACGACGCTGGGCGGCGTCATCATCGACAGCGGCAAGTTCCCTTGGGGCCAGCACAAGGCGCGCTTTCGGCGGCTGAACGAGCCCGACGTGAGCTACCACGGCGTCGTGTACACCGAGGCGCTGGGCGCCGCCGCCTACATCGGCCGGGCGCGCGTCGTGCCGCTGCGCAACATGGGCGCCGCGCTGAGCGCGCTGGCCGCCTTCCAGATCCTGCAGGGTATCGAAACGCTGGCATTGCGCATGGACCGCATCTGCGACAACGCGCTGGCGATTGCGCATTTCCTCGACAAGCATCCGAAAGTCGCGTGGGTCAACTACGCCGGCCTGCCCGGGCACCGCGACCACGCGCTGGCGCAAAAATACATGCGCGGCAAGGCCTCGGGCATCATCAGCTTCGGCGTGAAGTCTCCAGCCGATGCGATGGCGGCGGGTTCGCGCTTTCAGGATGCGCTGCAGCTGTTCACGCGCCTGGTCAACATCGGCGACGCCAAGTCGCTCGCCTGCCACCCGGCATCGACCACGCACCGCCAGCTGAACGCCGCTGAGCTGGCGAAAGCCGGCGTGCGCGAGGACATGGTGCGGCTGTCGGTCGGCATCGAGCATATCGACGACCTGCTGGCCGACCTGGAGCAGGCGCTGGCGGCGGTGTAGCGGCGCCGAGTCCGTTGCTTCAGGACGCCGGCTTGGGCGGCAGCAGGCGCCTGTACTCGGCTTTGACCACCGCATAGCACTCGCAAGTCCGCTTTTCCAGGCCGGCGCGGTCCAGCACCGTGATGCGGCCGCGCGAATAGCTGATCAGCCCGGCTTTCTGCAGGTTGAGCGCGCTCTCGGTGACGCCTTCGCGCCGCACGCCGAGCATGTTGGCAATCAGCTCCTGCGTCATGACCAGCTGGTCGCCCTGCAGCCGGTCCAGGCTGAGCAGCAGCCAGCGGCACAGTTGCTGGTCGAGCGAATGATGCTGGTTGCACACGGCGGTCTGCGCCATCTGCGTGATCAGCGCCTGGGTGTAGCGCAGCAGCAGGTGCAGCACCGGCGCCTGCTTGAACTCTTCCTTGATCGCCTGCGCCTTGAGCCGAAAGCCACGGCCGGCGCTTTGCACGACGGCGCGGCTGGGTGTCGTTTCACCACCCATGAAGAGCGAAATCCCGACCAGTCCTTCATTGCCAACCACGGCGATTTCAGCCGAGGCGCCGTTTTCCATGACGTACAGCAGCGAGACGATGGCGTTGGTCGGAAAGTACACATGGCCGAGCGCGGAGCCCGACTCGTAGAGCACCTGGCCCAGCGTCAGCTCGACCGATTCAAGCTGCGGCCGCCAGCGCTGCCAGTCGGCGTCGGGCAGGGCGGCGAGCAGCTGATTTTGTTTGGGGTTGTCGGAAGAGGGCATGGTGGCACCGGGCGCCCAATCGGCTCGATGGAAAGTTACCGAGCCGGGCGGTCATGCTGAAACGCGCATTCTAAAAGGTCAGCGCCCCCCGGTATGTTCGGTATCGAACATATCAGCATAAGCGGTTGATCGATGCCGACATGGCGCGCCCGCCCGTCTGTGCGTTGCAGCACATACAACCAGAGCGCAACTATGTAGAGTCGCGTCGATCCATGATGCACAAATTTCTTTTTAACAACCGGGACGACCTTATCGTCCGATGCACGGCCAAGGCCGCCCAGCGCGACCGACGCACGTTTTCAGCCGAGCAGCTTAAAAATGGCATTCCGCTGTTTTTAGACCAGCTCATCCGCACGCTGCGCGCCGAAGGCGCCGACAGGGGCGATATCAGCCTGCTCATCTCCGGCGCTTCGGGCGGCGATGCGCTGGCGGTTTCAGAAATTGGCGTGAGTGCCGCGGCGCACGGCAAGCAGCTGCTCGCGCTTGGCTTCACCATCGATCAGGTCGTTCACAACTACGGCGACCTGTGCCAGGCGATCACCGACCTGGCGTTCGAGCGCGACGCGCCGTTTTCCATCGACGAGTTCCGCACCCTCAACCGCTGCCTGGACAACGGCATTGCCGACGCGGTCACAGAGTTCAGCCTGCAGCGCGAGCGCTCGCTTGCCGAGGACCAGTCGTCGGCCATGAACGAGCGCCTTGGGGTTTTGGTCCATGAACTGCGCAACTCCTTGTGCACCGCCGTTTTGGCCGCCAACGCGCTTGAAACAGGCAAGCTGCCGCTGGCCGGCGCCACCGGCGCCGTGCTCAAGCAGTGCCACCTGGAGCTGGGCGTGCTGATCGGGCGCACGCTGGCCGAAGTTCGCTCCAATGCACAGCTTGAGCAGGCGCGCCACGGTGTGTTTCCCCTGGCCGATTTCATCGCTCAGGCCAAAGCGGCGGCCGATCTGCAGGCCGGAGCCCGGGAATGCACGCTCCTCGTGTCGCCGGTCGATCCTTCGCTGGCGGTGGATGCCAACCATGACTTGCTGCAAGCGGCGCTGGCCAACCTGCTGCAGAACGCCTTCAAGTTCAGCCACAGCCACAGCACGATTCGGCTCCAGGCGTATGCGGTGGAAGACAGCATCGCCATCGATGTCAGCGATGAATGCGGCGGCCTGCCGCGTGGCAACACCGACATTCTGTTCAAGCCGTTTTCCCAGCGCGGCGGCGACCGCACCGGCATCGGACTGGGGCTGTCGATCGCCCGGCAAAATGTCGAGGCCGACGGCGGCACCCTGACGGTGCGCAATGTGCCGAGCGTGGGCTGCGTTTTCACGATTCGCCTGCCCGCTGTCCCTTGCGCTAGTGCGTGTTCCGCCCCGCGCTGACGCGCCCCCGGATGCGGCCGGGTTTTGCATGGGCGTCACCTAATTTCCGATACCGCGCGAAGCACCCTGGACCTTACTCAAGGCGCATGGTGATGATGCCGCGGCGGCGCCGCCAGGCGGTTCGGGCAGTCGGGCCGGGTGCAGTGCGCATAGATCGACAGCGAATGGTCGGCGATGGCGAAACCCTTGTCGGCGGCGACCGCGTGCTGACGCTTTTCGATGTCGGCGTCGTAGAACTCCTCGACGCGGCCGCAATCGAGGCACACCAGGTGGTCGTGGTGCTGGCCTTCGTTGATCTCATAGACCGCCTTGCCGGACTCGAAATTGCTGCGGTTGAGCAGCCCGGCCTGCTCGAACTGCATCAACACCCGATACACCGTCGCCAGGCCGACGTCCGAGCGTTCCTCCAGCAGCACCCGAAAGACATCTTCGGCGGTCATGTGGCGCTGCTTGCCGGCCTGGAAAATCTCCAGGATCTTCAGCCGCGGCAGCGTCGCCTTGAGGCCGGTGTTTTTCAGCTCGTCGATACTGCTCATGAGGTTTCTTTCGCAAGGCGCGCCAGGAGGCCGGAAATCACCCTGCCGCTACAATCGATCGATCATATCGCCACACCCTTTTTTATGCCTGTCCTGCGTGCGAATCTCCGTCAAAGCGTTCAATCGGCTGTCTTGTTCGCGGCCTGCGCGCTGCTGGCTTCCTGCGCCGGCGCAGGCGGCGGCATCAGCGGCAGCGCGATCAATCCGGTCAACTGGATCACGCCCTACCGGGCCGACGTGATCCAGGGAAATTTCGTCTCGGCCGAACAGGTGGCGCAGCTGCAGCGCGGCATGACGCGCGATCAGGTCAAGGCGGCGCTTGGCACGCCGCTGCTGGCAAGCCTGTTTCACGCCGACCGCTGGGACTACGTGTTCACCCTAAGGCGCCAGGGCGTCGAGCCGCAAGCCTTCAAATACACCGTGTTCTTCAAGGGCGACCAGCTCGATCGCTTCGAGGGCGATACGATGCCGAGCGAAAGGGAATTCATCGCCACGCTGGCCAACCGGCGCAAGCTGGGCAAGGTGCCGGCGCTCGAAGCGACCGAAGAGCAGCTCAAGGCGGCGCAACGGCCGTCGGCTTCCAGGCCCGCGCCCGAATCCATGCCCGACGCCGCCGGCGCGCTTTCCGGGCCGCTGCCATCGTATCCGCCGCTCGAAGGCGGCAGCCGGTGAACGCAGAAGGTGTGGCGAACAATGCGCCGCGCCACCGCGTTGCCGTCGCCGGCGCCAGCGGCCGCATGGGCCGGATGCTGATCGAAGCGATCAACGCCAGCGACGACTGCCAGCTGACCGGCGCGCTCGACATCGCCGCCAGCCCGGCCATCGGCAGCGACGCTGGCGCTTTTACCGGCCGCGCCAGCGGCGTGCGCATCACCGCCGACCTTCGCGCGGGCCTGAAGGATTCCGCCGTGCTGATCGACTTCACCCGGCCCGAAGGCACGCTGGCGCATCTGGCCGTCTGCCGCGAGCTCGGCGTCAAGCTGGTCATCGGAACGACCGGTTTCACCGACGCGCAAAAAGCCGAAATCGGCGCCGCCGCGAGCGCCATCGCCATCGTCATGGCGCCGAACATGAGCGTCGGCGTCAACGTCACGCTCAAGCTGCTCGACATGGCGGCGCGGGCGCTCGCCACCGGCTACGACATCGAGATCATTGAGGCGCACCACCGCCACAAGGTCGACGCGCCGTCGGGCACCGCGCTGAAGATGGGCGAAGTGATCGCCGGCGCGCTCGGCCGCGAGCTGAAGGACTGCGCGGTCTATGCGCGCGAAGGCGTCACCGGCGAGCGCGACCCGTCGAGCATCGGCTTTGCCACGGTGCGCGGCGGCGACATCGTCGGCGACCACAGCGTGCTGTTTCTGGGCGACGGCGAGCGCATCGAGATCAGCCACAAATCGTCGAGCCGCGCGACCTACGCCCAGGGCAGCCTGCGCGCCGCGCGCTTTCTGGCGGGCCGGACGGCGGGTCTTTACGACATGTTCGACGTGCTCGATCTGAAGTGACGCCGGCATGAGTCTGCTGGCGCTCTTGACCCAGGGCGGCGTGGTCAGCCGGACGGTGGCGCTGCTGCTGCTGGCGATGTCGGTTGCGAGCTGGGTCGTCATTTTGTGGAAGGCCTGGCTGCTGCACCGCGCCGCCGGCGATGTGGCGCGCAGCCTGGCCGCGTTCTGGCAGTCGGACACGCTGGAAAAAGCCTGCGAGAAGGTCGCCGCGTTCGACCGCGAGGCGCTGGTGCTGCCGCTCGTCAGCGCCACGCAGGCTGAAGGCGAGGGCACGCTGGCGACGGCAGGCGAGCCGGCGGCGCGGCTGACGCGGCTGCTGCGGGGCGCGCTGCATGCCGTGCTGCGCCGTCTGCAGTTCGGCCAGGTGCTGCTGGCCACGGTCGGCTCGACCGCGCCTTTCGTCGGCCTGCTCGGCACCGTCTGGGGCATCTACCATGCGCTGTCCGGTATGAAAGGCGCGGGGCAGATCACCATCGACAAGGTGTCAGGCCCGGTGGGAGAGGCGCTCATCATGACCGCCGCCGGTCTGGCGGTGGCGATTCCGGCGGTGCTGGCCTACAACGTGTTAGGCCGGCGTATCGGCCGCATCGAGGCGGATCTCGAAGGCTTTGCGTTCGATCTCCGGGAGCTGTTGGCCCCCACGCTTGTCACTTCGTGTGCTGCGCTGCCCCCCGAGGGGGCTGCCCCGCCTGCGGCCCGGCAAAGCCGGTTCCGCGGCTGGAACTTGGACGAGCGGGCACAGGTGTCCGGTCGTGGCGACGCGATGCAGGATGGGGATGTTGGGCCATGAGCTTTGGACGGCTTGAGCGCACGCCGGCTGCGCAGCCGATGAGCGAGATCAACGTCACGCCGCTGGTCGATGTGATGCTGGTGCTGGTGGTGATCTTTATCATCACCGCGCCGCTGCTGGCCAGCGCCATCCGGCTCGATTTGCCGAGGACCGACGCGGCCCGCGCCGTGGATACCCCCCGATTCGTCACGCTGGTCGTCGATAGAGCCGGCCAGGCTTTTCTGAACGACAAAGCTGTGGCGCTGGACGAACTGGCGCGCAGTTTGACGCTGACTGCTGGTCAGAATCCCGACACCGAAGTGCAGCTGCGCGCCGACAGCGCCGTGCCTTACGGCAAGATCGTCGAAGTCATGGGCGTGGCGCAAAAAGCTGGGCTTAGCCGCATCGGTTTTGTCGCCGAGCCTGCGCCCGCCGCCGCTTTGGCCGCGCCCACAGGCCGCTGACCGGCGCCGCGCGGCCAGCCCCTAAAATCACCTGGTCGCAGCCCCGCGCCGGGGCGACTTTTCGCTATACAGATTCAATGCAAGAAAAATACCAGCACCTCGACGTCGAGCGCAGCGCGCAAGCCCACTGGGCAGCCGCCGACGCGTACCGCGTCACCGAAGACCCGAGCCGCGAAAAATACTACGCCTGCTCGATGCTGCCCTATCCGAGCGGCAAGCTGCACATGGGCCATGTGCGCAACTACACCATCAACGACATGCTGGCGCGCTATTTGCGCATGAAGGGCTACAACGTCTTGATGCCGATGGGCTGGGACGCCTTCGGCCTGCCGGCCGAGAACGCCGCGATGAAAAACGGCGTGCCGCCGGCGCGGTGGACGGATGACAACATCGCCTACATGAAGCGGCAGATGCAGGCGCTCGGCCTGGCGATCGACTGGAGCCGCGAAATCGCCACCTGCTCGCCCGAATACTACAAGTGGAACCAGTGGCTGTTTTTGAAGATGCTGGAAAAAGGAATTGCCTACCGCAAGACCCAGGTCGTGAACTGGGACCCGGTCGACCAGACCGTGCTGGCCAATGAGCAAGTCATCGACGGCAAGGGCTGGCGCACCGGCGCGGCGGTGGAAAAGCGCGAAATTCCAGGCTATTACCTGAAAATCACCGACTACGCCGAGGAACTGCTGGGCAGCGTTCAAAAGCAGCTTCCGGGCTGGCCCGACCGCGTCAAGCTGATGCAGGAAAACTGGATCGGCAAGAGCGAAGGCGTGCGCTTCGCCTTCACCCACGACATCAAGGACGCATCCGGCGCCTTGATCGGCGGCGGCAGGATGTATGTCTTCACCACGCGCGCCGACACCATCATGGGCGTGACGTTTTGCGCCGTCGCGCCCGAGCATCCGCTGGCGCTGCATGCTGCGGCAACCGACCCGCGGCTTGCGGCTTTTATCGACGAGTGCAAGGCCGGCGGAACGACCGAGGCCGAGCTTGCGACGCAGGAGAAAAAGGGCGCTCGCACCGGGCTATTCGTCACGCATCCGCTCACTGGCGAGGCAATCGAGGTCTGGATCGGCAACTATGTCTTGATGAGCTATGGCGACGGCGCCGTGATGGGCGTTCCGGCGCATGACGAGCGCGATTTTGAATTCGCCAAGAAATACGGGCTGCCGATCAAGGTTGTTGTAGAACCTGATGGTTATGACTTTACAGAGTTATCGTTGAAAGGTATTCCAGCATTTAAGCACACAGAGCAATTAATTACCCAGCCGACTTTGCTCGGCAAGTATCCGAGTCAAGCCGCTAATCAATGGTCTGTAGGCTGGTCGCAGACATTTGCGCATCGTGGTGTTTGTGTTAATTCAGGAATTTTGGATAGGCTTGATTTTGATGACGCCGTGGAGAAAGTAGCAAATTTGCTTGCGAGCCTCGGCCTCGGCGAGAAAAAAACCACTTGGCGGCTGCGCGACTGGGGCATCAGCCGCCAGCGCTACTGGGGCACGCCGATACCGATGATTCATTGCCCCGAGCACGGCGCGGTGCCGGTGCCGGAAAAAGATTTGCCGGTGCTCCTGCCGCTGGACTGCGTTCCCGACGGCTCGGGCAATCCGTTGCACAAGCACCTTGGCTTTCACGCCGGCGTGGTCTGCCCGGTCTGCGGCGCGCCCGGCCGGCGCGAGACCGACACCATGGACACGTTTGTCGATTCTTCCTGGTACTACATGCGGTATTGCAACGCGCAGCCGACCAGCGGCGCAGGCGACCCTGTGATCGACACCATGACCGACGCGCGCACCGACTACTGGATGCCGGTAGACCAATACATCGGCGGCATCGAGCATGCGATCCTGCACCTGCTGTATGCGCGCTTCTGGACGAAGGTGATGCGCGACCTCGGGCTGGTCAAGGTCGATGAGCCGTTTACCCGGCTGCTGACGCAGGGCATGGTGCTCAACCACATCTA
>CAXSGT010000059.1:0-17694 GCA_964236835.1 uncultured Polaromonas sp. | reverse complement strand
CGGCCCGAGCAACTCTTCGACGGCCCGCACCTGAAAGCGACCGGCGGCCTGGCGCCGGTGCGGATGAACGACGGCAGCGTGTCCAAGGCGCCGCTGATGCCTTTTACGCTCGGCGGCCTGCGCCCCGACGTGCGGCTGCAGCCGCCGCTGCTGGGCGAGCACAGCCATGCCTTGCTGAAGGAGGCGGGCTACAGCGACGCCGACATCGAAGCGCTGGAAGCCAGCCGGATCACTCGGGGGGCTGGGATTTAGCCGCTGGCGTGGAATCACGGCCGCGCCTGCGCCGGCGCGCCAGCCAAAGCACCACCAGCGACACGCCGACGAGCAGCAGCGTTGCCGGCTCGGGGACGGCCGAGACGAAAACGGCCCGCGGCTCGGCGTAAATGAAGTCGTCCAGCGCGACCAGGTCGGTCCCGCCGGTCTCGCCGCCGCCGAGCGCCGCATTGCCGGCGGTGATGCGCACGCGGCCGATTCTTTCGCCGGCGTCGAAGCGCACGCCGAGAAACGACAGCGTCTGGTTGCCGGTGCCCGACGCAGCGGCAAAGAACTTGCCAAGCGACTGGTTGCCGAGGCCGAAAAATTCCAGGCTCGTGGTGTTCGCCAGATCGACGTCGGTAAAAACAGCGCCGAACGCCGACACGCTCGCCGCCGTTGTCGAGCCCGGCACGAAGAAATTGATATCGGTGATGTTGCTGCCGAGCGGGGTGAACAATCGCTGCGGACTGAAGGTCTGGAACAGCCCGGGATAGCCGGCGTTGAGGTTGCCGAATCCGACCGGTGCGCTGAATGGATTGCCGACGCTGGCGCTGACCTCGAAACCGCTGCCCGGCGTGCTCAGGACCACGCCGCGCGGCGAACTGGTATTGAAAAAATCCGCCGGCAGGCTGTTCGGTGCCGCCAGGCTGTCGGGAACACCGTCCCAGTTGATTTCGCGGCGCCCGCCCGCGAGGCTGCCGGCGACATTGGCGTTCAGCGCTCCGAGCGCGCTGCGAAATGGCGTGAGCGCAGAGAGAATGTCGGCGGGGGCCGCCCCCTGCGCCGAGAACAGCACCGGCGCCGCGTTTGCGGCCGACTATTGCGGTTTCGGCACGGGCAGGCGCAATTAGCGTGCCGAATCAACAATATCCTTTGAGGGCAAGGACTTGGATCGGCGCAAACGGCGCATGGAGCATGCTCTGTAAAGCCTGCCGACAGCCACGAAACGGCTTGACGAATCCGCTATGCGAACTGTGATCGAATCAGGCTGATGGCCAGTCCCAGCGCCGCGCAAGCCGCCAGCAACGGCATGACGCCGAGCTTGAAGCGGAACAGCGCGATGGATGCGGCCGCAACGATCAGCGCCGAAGCCCAGTCGAGGCGGCCGGAAAACCCCTGCGGCCAGAGCACGTTCCAGGCAAAGAAAATAGCCAGGTTCAGGATGACGCCGACCACCGCCGCCGTGATGGCCGTCAGCGGGGCGGTGAACTTCAAATTGCCGTGCGTCGATTCGATCAGCGGCCCGCCGGCGAGGATGAAAATGAAAG
Organism: uncultured Polaromonas sp.; assembly: GCA_964236835.1. Lineage (GTDB taxonomy): Bacteria > Pseudomonadota > Gammaproteobacteria > Burkholderiales > Burkholderiaceae_C > Polaromonas. The sequence goes on along the minus strand of CAXSGT010000059.1, from coordinate 16,171 downwards.
ACGGCAAAAAGGTGAAAAATGTCACGACAATGGCCGCCGCCACGCCGCCCAGCAACAGCGCGTCGGCGCCGAACACCGCTTTCGTCCAGCCGCCGACAAAACCGACGAAAGCGACCACCATGATGAGCGGGCCGGGCGTGGTTTCGCCCAGCGCCAGACCATCGATCATTTGCGCTGGCGACAGCCACTGATGCGTCTGCACCGCACCCTGAAACACATAGGGCAGCACGGCATAGGCGCCGCCAAAGGTCAGCAGCGCGGCCTTGGTGAAAAACCAGCCCATCTGGGTCAATGTGCCCTGCATGCCGCCAATGGACAGCAAGACGGCCATCGCCGCCAGCCAGAGGCCCAGGCCGGCAAGCAGCACCCAGGCAAGCCGGCCGCGCGAGAACAGCGCATGCGCCGGCGTCGGCGTCTCGTCGTCGATCAGCGCGGCGCCGTAACCGGCCCCGGCCGCGCCAGCATGGCCGACGACGACGAACATTTGCGGCGCCAGGCGCCCGCCGAAATGCCCGGCCAGCGCGGCCAGCAGCACGATCAGGGGAAAAGGAAGGTTGAACGCGAAGATGCCGACGAAGGCCGCGCCGGCGATCGCCCACAGCCAGCCGTTTTTCAGCGCGCGGCCGCCGATGCGGTGCGCCGCGTGCAGCACCAGCGCGGTCACCGCGGGCTTCAAGCCGAAGAAAATGCCGGCGACCAGCGGCAGCTCGCCGAAAGCGACATAGATCCACGACAGCGCGATCAAAATAAACAGCGAAGGCAGCACGAACAAAGCCCCCGCGACGATGCCGCCCCAAGTGCGGTGCATTAGCCAGCCGATGTAGGTGGCGAGCTGCTGCGCCTCGGGGCCGGGCAGCACCATGCAGTAGTTCAGCGCATGCAAAAAGCGCTTCTCGCTGATCCAGCGCCGCCGCTCGACCAGCTCGGTGTGCATGAGGGCGATCTGCCCGGCCGGCCCGCCGAAGCTGATGAAGCCGAGCTTGAGCCAGAACCGCAGCGCCTGCGTGAAGGAGACCGGAGCAGGTGTCGGCGCTATCGTCTCGGGCGTATCACGCAAATGAAGTGCTTGCAAGTGGCTGTTAAAAAAAGGAGCAAAAAGAGGCGGCGCGGCGTCATCGGGATGCGGATTCGCGTCGTCCAGTCATAAAAAAACAGCGCCTAGAATTCGGCCCACTGCGATGACGGCTCCCGCCCTTCGCCACCCGGCCCGCCCTTGAGATCGACCACAAAGACGATTTCTCCGCCGAAGCGGCCCACGCCGAGCTTTCGCATCAGCAGCCGCTCTTTTTCCGGCGATTCCAGCTTCAAAAAACAGATCGCCTGCCGCGTGCCTTCGTGTATCGCCGTCAGGACATCGAGCCGGGCGATGCGTCCGTATTTTTCGCACAGCCGGTACAAGGCGGGTTTCAACGCCGCCAAGTCTGAATACTGGCGAAGATTTTCAAGTGCGTTCATGGTAGCTTCCCTTGGTGATCCGGCGGCTGACTTTCCCGCTTTCCCTACTTCCCCACTTCCCCGATACTTCGCAAAACCGAAAGATACTGCTTTTAATGCCTGGCCGGCCGCGCCGGCGCAAAAAGAACTTCAATTGGCAGCGCCTTTACTTTGGCTTAACATAACGCGGATTAACCTCATGACGCTCGCCACCCTTGCCAGTACGCCGCCCGAGTCCATGCCGGCCCCGGCGGCGTCGAGCCTGGGGCGGGCCGGCAGCCTGCTCGCCATGGCCGAGCGCATTGGCAGCATCGGCAGCTGGACGCTCGCCTTTTCGGACCGGCAGCTGGTGTATTCCGGCGAATGCGCCGCCATCCTCGCCATCGCGCATTCCGAACCCATGACGGCCGAGGACCTGGTCGCGATGTTCACGCCCGAGTGGCGCGCGCGCATGGCGTCGCTGCTGCAGCATTGCCGCCAGGACGGCGCGGCGTTCGATGAGGAAATGCAGATCGAAACGCCGGCCGCGTCGCGCAAGTGGGTGCGCAGCATCGGCGAGGCGATACGGCACGAAGATGGCCGCATCGTCGGCCTGCAGGGCGCGCTGCAGGACATCTCGGGCCAGAAGCAGGCGCAGCATGAAACCGCCCGGCTGGCGATGCGGCTGACGACCACGCTGGCCAGCATCACCGAGGCGTTCGTAACGCTCGACCGGCGCTGCTGCTTTACCTACGTCAACCAGGAAACCGAGCAGCTGCTGCGCCACACCAGCCGCGAACTGCTCGGCAAAGAGGTCTGGCGGATCCTGGTCAACGACGTCGGCCAGCACCTGCGCCAGCAGCTGCAGAAGTCGATCGCCACCAACCGGCAGGCCGAATTCGAGGATTACTACCCCGGCGTGGGCAAGTGGCTCGAAGTGCGGGCCTATCCGTTCGCCGAAGGCCTGGCGGTGTATTTGCGCGACGTCACCAAGCGGCGCAAGTCGCAGGAGCAGATGATGCTGCTGGAGACCTGCATCTCGCGCCTGAACGACATCGTGCTGATCGCCGAGGCCCTGCCCAGCGACGAGCAGGTGCCCTACATCGTCTTCGTCAACGAGGCGTTTGAAAACCACACCGGCTACAGCCGCCACGAAGTGCTGGGCCAGACGCCGGGCAGGCTGCTGGGGCCGGAGTCGCCGATGTCCGAGCTGCAGCGCATCGCCGAGGCGCTCAGGCACCACCGGCAAACCCGCAGCGAACTCGTGGTGTACCGAAAGGACGGCAGCTGCTTTTGGCTCGAGGTCGAGATCGTGCTGGTGCTCGCCTCGCCGAACCAGCCCAAGCACTGGGTCGCCGTGGGGCGCGAGATCACGCAGCGCAAGGCGGCGGCCGACGCCATTCACCAGCTCGCCTTCTACGACCCGCTGACGGCGCTGCCGAACCGGCTGTTGCTGATGAACCGGCTCGAGCAGGTGCTGGCGCGAAACGTCCAGGCGCAGCGCCACGGCGCGCTGATGTTCATCGACGTCGACAAGCTCAAGCTCATCAACGACACGCTCGGCCACCACAAGGGCGATCTGCTGCTCCAGCAAGTCGCGGTGCGCCTGGCCGGCTGCGTCGATGCCAGCGACACCGTGGCGCGGCTCGGCGGCGACGAGTTCGTCGTGATGCTCGAAGACCTGGGCGCCGATGCCGAAACCGCCGCCGCCAGGGCGCGCGGCCTGGCCGAAAAAGTTCTTGACCAGCTGCGCCAGCCTTTCGACCTCGGGGGCTACCACCACTACACCACCTCCAGCATCGGCGTGACGTCGATCGATGGCCTGCAGGACAGCGTGAGCGAAGTCCTCAAGCAGGCCGACCTGGCGATGTACCAGGCCAAGACCACCGGCCGCAACACGCTGTGTTTCTTCGACCCCGTCATGCAGGCGACCGTCAACGCCAATGCGGCCCTCACGTCCGACCTGCACACCGGCCTGCGCGAGCGGCAGTTCCTGCTTTACTACCAGCCCCAGCTCGACCGCCGGGGCCGCGTCATCGGCGTCGAGGCGCTGCTGCGCTGGCAGCATCCGGAGCGCGGACTGGTCTCGCCGGTCGATTTCATCCCGATGGCCGAGGAAACCGGGCTGATCCTGCCGCTGGGGCAGTGGGCGCTGGCGACCGCCTGTGAGCAGCTTGCCGAATGGGCCCGGCAGCCGTTGACGGCGGCCTTGAGCATCGCGGTGAATGTGAGCGTGCGCCAGTTCCGCCATCCCGAGTTCGTCGATGGCGTGATCGCCGAGATCAAGCGCACCGGCATTCCGCCAAAGCGGCTCAAGCTCGAACTCACCGAAAGCCTGCTCGCCGACGGCATGGAGATCACTCTGGCCAAGATGGGAACGCTCAAGGCGCTCGGCGTGACGCTGGCGCTCGACGATTTCGGCACCGGCTACTCGGCGCTGTCGCTGCTCAAGCTGCTGCCGCTGGACCAGCTCAAGATCGACCGCGCCTTCGTTGCCGACGTGCTGAGCGACCGCAGCGACGCCGCCATTTCCCGCACCATCATCACGCTGGCGCACAGCCTGAACCTCGAAGTCATGGCCGAGGGTGTCGAGACTCAGGCGCAGCGCGATTTCTTCATCGCCGAAGGCTGCGAGCATTTCCAGGGCGACCTGTTTTCCAAACCGCTGCCGATCAAGGCGCTGGAGGCCTATCTGGCGGCGCAGCCGTCCAAGTGAAAATCGTTCGATCCGCAGCAGCCCGCAGCCTTGCAGCCTTCACCTGGCTGATCGGGCCGACCTCGAAGGCGGCGATGCGGTTTGCTACTGTATTAATAGCTGCTTTCGCCCGTCCATCATGCGCTGGGAGCACTTTTGATGATGAATAGCGTCGCTGAAGACGCCGCTCGGGCGGAAAGCCCGGTCACCGGCCGCCGAAAATCGCCGTGCCGACGCGCACCATGGTGCTGCCGGCATGGATCGCCGCTTCCAGGTCGGCGCTCATGCCGAGCGACAGCGTGTCCATCGGCGCCGCCAGCCCTCCGGCTGAATTTATCCGGTCGAACAAGGCCCTCACCCTGGCATGCACGGCGCAGGCGGCCGCAAAATCAAGGGCGGGTTCGGGAATCGCCATCAGGCCGCGAAGCACCAGGCGCGGCAGGCGCGCGACCTCCAGGGCGAGCGCCTGGACTGCTTCGGGCGCCACGCCCGACTTGTTGGCGCCGCCGTCGATATTGACCTGCAGGCAGACCTGCAGCGGCGGCAGGCTCGGCGGCCTTTGCTCGCTCAGCCGCTGCGCTGTTTTCAGCCGGTCGATCGACTGCACCCAGTCGAAATGCTCGGCCGCCTGGCGCGTCTTGTTGCTTTGCAGCGGTCCGATGCAGTGCCACTCCAGCGCCCCGGCCGCGTCGCCGATGCGCCCCGCGCCGCCTTCCCGCCAGCGGCGCAAGGCCGAGATTTTTTCAATCCCCTCGGCCACATAGTTTTCGCCGAAAGCGCGCTGGCCGGCCAGGACCGCGTTGATCACGGCGTCGGCGCCGAAGGTTTTGGACACCGCCAGCAAGCGCACGCCGGCCGGATTGCGCCCGGAAGTGTTGCATGCAGCATGAATTCGGCCATAAATGGTAACGAGTTGTTGCGAAATCGTAGTCATAATCCGAGCCATGGACATTACCCAGTTGCTGGCCTTCAGCGTCAAAAACAAGGCATCCGATCTGCACTTGTCAGCCGGCCTGCCGCCCATGATCCGAGTGCACGGCGACGTGCGGCGCATCAACATCGATCCGCTGGAGCACAAGGACGTGCACGCCATGATGTACGACATCATGAACGACAGCCAACGCAAGCATTATGAAGAATTCCTGGAGGTCGATTTTTCGTTCGAGATCGACGGCCTGGCGCGCTTTCGCGTCAACGCCTTCAACCAAAACCGCGGCGCCGGCGCGGTGCTGCGGACGATTCCCTCGAAGATATTGACGCTCGAGCAGTTAGGCGCGCCGAAGATCTTCGCCGAACTGGCTTTGAAGCCGCGCGGCATGGTGCTGGTCACCGGCCCGACCGGTTCGGGCAAATCGACGACGCTGGCGGCGATGGTCAACTACCTCAATGAAACCGAGTACGGCCATATCCTGACGGTCGAGGACCCGATCGAGTTCGTCCATGAATCGAAAAAATGCCTGGTCAACCAGCGCGAGGTCGGGCCGCACACGCTGAGCTTCAGCGCGGCGCTGCGCTCGGCGCTGCGCGAAGACCCAGACGCGATCCTGGTCGGCGAGATGCGCGACCTGGAGACGATCCGGCTGGCGATGACCGCGGCCGAGACCGGCCACCTGGTGTTCGGCACGCTGCACACCTCGAGCGCGGCCAAGACCATCGACCGGATCATCGACGTCTTTCCGGCCGAGGAAAAGGAGATGATCCGCTCGATGCTGTCGGAGTCGCTGCAGGCGGTGATCTCGCAGACGCTGTGCAAGACCAAGGACGGCCAGGGCCGGGTCGCGGCGCACGAGATCATGCTCGGCACCAGCGCGATTCGCAACCTGATCCGCGAGGCCAAGGTGGCGCAGATGTACTCGTCGATCCAGACCGGCAACAGCGTCGGCATGCAGACGCTCGACCAGAACCTGACCGAGCTGGTCAAGCGCAGCGTGATTTCTTCTGCGGAAGCGCGCGGCAAGGCCAAGATTCCCGACAATTTCCCGGGCTGAAATCGCCGGCTTCAACCACCGCAGAAAGCAGCGAGCCCATGAAAGGTTTAATAGGATTTCTAAAAAAGGCCACCGAGACGCGCGCGGAGGCCGGCAACCCGGATTCCTTTCTTTTTTCCACGGCTTTCGTCGAGCAGGGAGTCGACGCCTCCCGGCTGGTGCCGTGGGAAGCGCGCGCCAACGAAGTGGGCGCAAAACGCCTGCTGGCCTCGCGCGGCAGCAAGCTGCTGCAGCGTTTATGGTCCGGCGACACCTACATGGCGCAGCTGGGCCCCGATTCGGTCGCCCGGCTGGAGCGGTTTTTCGGCTTCGCCACGCTGCCGGGCAACCGCGACGTGATTCGCCAGGACGAGTACAGCAACTTCATGATCGTGCTGCTGACCGGCACCATCGCGGTCGATCGCGAGCAGTCCTGGGGCGAGCGCCTGCGGTTGACCGAGGCGCATCCGGGCGACATACTGGGCGAAGTGTCGCTGCTCGACAGCGGCATGCGCTTTTCGGTGTGCACCTCGCTGACCGATTGCGAAATTGCCGTGCTCGATGCCCAGGCGCTCGACGAAATGATGCGCGCCGACCCGGCGCTGGCGGCCAGCCTGGTGGCGCTGCTGGCGCGCAAGCTGTCGCGCCGCCTCAGGGCCGTCAGCCTGAAGCTCGACGAAGAAAAGGTTTGACACGGCTGCCGCCCCGCGCCTTGAACGGCGCCACACAGGACTCTTATGGAACGCGATCAGGCCAGTAAATTCATCAACGACTTGTTGCGCCTCATGGTCAGCCGCGGCGGCAGCGACCTCTTCATCACTGGAGAGTTTCCGCCCGCCATCAAGGTCGATGGCAAGCTGACCAAGGTGTCGTCGCAGCCGCTCAACGCCAGCCACACGCTGACGCTGGCGCGCGCCATCATGAACGACAAGCAGGCGGCCGAGTTCGAGCGCACCAAGGAATGCAATTTCGCCGTCTCGCCGCCCGGCGTCGGGCGCTTTCGGGTCAACACGTTCTTGCAGCAGGGCAAGGTCGGCATGGTGATGCGCGTGATCCCAGCGGTGCTGCCGACGCTCGACGGGCTGGCGTTGCCGCCGGTCTTGAAAGACGTGGTTATGGCCAAGCGCGGCCTAGCGATTCTGGTCGGCGCGACCGGCTCGGGCAAATCGACCACCATCGCCGCGATGCTCGACTGGCGCAACGAGGAGTCGTTCGGCCATATCCTGACGATCGAGGACCCGGTCGAGTTCGTCCATCCGCACAAGAACTGCGTCGTGACGCAGCGCGAAGTCGGCCTGGACACCGACAGCTGGGGCGCAGCGCTGAAAAACTCGATGCGGCAGGCGCCCGACGTCATCCTGATGGGCGAGATCCGCGACCGCGAAGCGATGGAGCATGCGCTGACGTTTTCCGAAACCGGCCACCTGTGCCTGGCGACGCTGCATGCCAACAGCGCCAACCAGGCGCTCGACCGGATCATCAATTTCTTTCCGGAAGAACGCAGGACCCAGCTCTTGATGGACCTGTCGCTCAATCTCAAGGCCATCGTGTCGCAGCGCCTCATCCCGAGGCAGGACAGCAAGGGCCGGCTGGCGGCGGTCGAGATCATGATCAATTCGCCCTTGATCAGCGACATGATCTTCAAGGGCGAGGTCAACGACATCAAGGAGGTCATGAAGAAGAGCCGCAACATGGGCATGCAGACCTTCGACCAAGCGCTGTTCGACGCCTTCGAAGGCAACCACATCACCTACGAGGATGCGCTGCGCAACGCCGATTCGGTGAACGATTTGCGGCTGCAGATCAAGCTCTATTCGCAGCGTGCCAAGTCGAGCGACCTGGCCGCCGGCACCGAGCATTTCGCCATCGTTTGACCCAGCTCCGGCATGCGAGCCGGAGCCTGTGAAACCGCCGCGAGCTTTAGTTGTTCTCGGCGGCGGGCTCGCCGGGCGCCGGCTGCGGCCGGGGAGCGGGCGGCGCCTGGCGCGCCAGTTCCTGCTCGCTGATGACCTCGAACACCCGAACGACTTTCTGCACGCCCGGCGTGGCGCGCACCACCTGGGTGGCGCGGTCGGCTTCGCGCTGCGTGACGCGGCCCATCAGGTACACCGTGCCGCGCTCGGTCACGACCTTGAAGGCGTTGGACTGCAGATCGCGGGCGTCGAGCAGCATGGCCTTGACGCGCCCCGTCACGAAGGTGTCGTTGGAGCGCTGGCTGATGCCGGTCTGGCTCGCGACCGCCAGCTCGTTGACGACCGAAGTCACATTCTCGACGCCCGCCACCTGGCGCTCGATCTGCTGCTTGTCCTGCGCCGACGCCGCTTCGCCGGTCAGCAGCACCTGCCGGTTGTAGCTCGTCACGCTGACACGCGCCCGCTCGCCGACAAGGCCCCGAATGCGGCTGGCGGCGCGCAGCTCGATGCCCTCGTCTTCGAGCTGCGCGCCCGAGGTGCGGCGATCGATCGCCAGCAGCGAGCCGCCCGCGACGGCGCCGCCCACGACCAGCGGCACGCATGCCGTCAGGGCGCCCCCGAGCGTCGCCGCGGCGCCGAGCGCGCAGGCCAGCCGTTTCATCATCGTCATCGTCGCATCGGATTTCATGCCAAAGCCTCCTGATCGCCAAGCAACTGGGTGTCCACGCCGTCGCAAATGCAGTGCAGCGCCAGCAGATGCACTTCCTGGATGCGCGCCGTGCGCTCATGCGGCACGCAGATATGAACGTCGGTCTCGCGCAGCGCCTGCCCGATCTTGCCGCCGCCCCTGCCCGTCAGCGCCACCACGGTCATCTCGCGCTCATGCGCGGTGCCGACGGCGGCCAGCACATTGGCCGAGTCGCCGCTGGTGCTCATGGCCAGCAGCACGTCGCCGGCAACGCCGAGCGCGCGCACCTGCTTGGAGAAAATCACGCTGAAATCGTAGTCGTTGGCGATCGCCGTGAGAATCGAGCTGTCGGTCGTCAGCGCGATCGCCGCCAGCTCGGGCCGCTCGCGCTCGTAGCGGCCGACGAATTCGGCGGCGAAATGCTGCGCGTCGGCCGCCGAGCCGCCGTTGCCGCAGGCGAGCACCTTGCCGCCGCTGGTCACGCTGGCCAAAATCGCCTGGACCGCCGCGGCGATGGGTTTGGACAAGACCTGCGCCGCCTGGTACTTGAGGTCGGCGCTGTCGATGAACTGCTGTTCGATACGTTGTTCAAGCATGGGGGCGATGATAGCGGGTCAACCCGCGCGAATGGTGGCGGCCGGGCTTGGGCCGGCGCCGGCGAAATCTATGCTTACAACTTTGAGTTTTCTCAGGAAGCGTCGAACGCGGCGACCAGCCATTCGATCGAAGGCTCAGGCTTTTTCAGCGCATCGCCGCACGCGCTGTCCTCGACCAGCACGACATCGAAGCGGCACGGCGGCGGGCTGGCAAAGCGCATCAGGTAGTGGCGCGCGGCAAAAACAATGCGCCGCCGCTTGACGGCGCCGATGCTCGCCGCCGCGCCGCCATGCGAGGCGCTGGCGCGCTGGCGGACTTCGACAAAGACCAGCGTGCCGTCGCCGGCGCGCATCACGATATCGATCTCGCCGCCGCCGCGCCCGGGGGTGCGGTAATTGGTTTCGACCAGTTTCATCCCGCTTTGCAGCAAGTAGGCCAGCGCGGCGGCCTCGCCGGCGTCGCCGCGCGACTTGGTGGTACGCTGCCCTGGCGTCGCCGGCGGGCTGTTTTCAGCCGCCGCCGGCGGCGCCTTGACTTGCTGTTTCCTGGAAACCACATTGAACGCTACTTTCGACCTGGCCCTTGACGCGGCCCGCGCCGCGGCGGCCATGCAGCATTATCCGGAATCGGCGCTCTACATCGTCGCCACGCCCATCGGCAACCTGGCCGACATCAGCCTGCGCGCCCTTTATGTGCTGCAGCGGGTCGATGCCGTGGCCTGCGAGGACAAGCGCCACACCCAGCCGCTGCTGCGGCAGTACGGCATCGTTGAAAAGCCGCTGCTGGCGCTGCACCAGCACAACGAGGCCGAGGCCGCTGAAGGCGTCGTCGAGCGGCTGCGGCGCGGCGAGCGCGTCGCCTATGTCAGCGATGCCGGAACGCCCGCCGTGAGCGACCCCGGCGCGCGGCTGGTCGCGGCAGTGCGCGCAGCGGGATTCGTGGTCATGCCGCTGCCCGGCGCCAGCAGCGTGACCACGGTGCTCAGCGCCGCCGGCGCAACCCGCGCCGAAGGCGGCGATGGCAGCGGCAGCGCTTTCGTGTTCGCCGGCTTTCTGCCCAGCAAGGCCGGCGAGCGCGACCAGGCGATCGCGCTGCTGCGGGCCGACGCGCGGCCGATCGTGATTCTGGAAGCGCCGCATCGCATCGAGGCACTGGCGCGCGCCCTGGCAGTGCTCGGCGGCCGGCTCGTCACGGTGGGGCGCGAGATGACCAAGCAATACGAGGAAATCGCAACGTTGCCGGCGCGGGATTTCGCCGGCTGGCTCGCCGCCGGTCCGCAGCGCACGCGCGGCGAGTTTGCGCTCGTGCTGCATGCGGCGAGCGTTCTGGAAAAGCCCGACGATGGCGCACGGGTGCTGCGGCTCTTGCTGGCGGAACTGCCGCTGAAAACCGCCGTAAAACTTGCCGCCGACATCACCGGCGCGCCGCGCAACGAGCTGTACGACATGGCCTTGAAGCTCAGGGATGAAGCTGATTAGTCTTGCGCTGTCGATGGCGCTGGCAGTGCCATCGGCCTGCGCGGCGCGGGGGTTTTCCCGGGTCGCGGCAGCGCCGCCTGTATGCTCGGCCGCATGGGTGAGTTCGACCTGATCGCGCGCTATTTCACGCGCCCCGTGGCGCACGCCACGCTGGGCGTCGGCGACGACTGCGCGCTCTTGCTGCCCGCGCCGGGAACGCAGCTGGCGGTCTCCAGCGACATGCTGGTCGAGGGCCGGCATTTTTTCGCCGATGTCGATCCTTCGAGCCTTGGCCACAAGGCGCTGGCGGTCAACCTGAGCGACCTGGCCGCGTGCGGCGCGACGCCGCTGGCCTTCACGCTGGCGCTGGCGCTGCCGCGGGTGGACGAGGCCTGGCTCGAAGCGTTCTCGCGCGGCCTGCTGGCGCTCGCCGACGCCCACGGCTGCGAGCTCGTCGGCGGCGACACGACGCGGGGGCCGCTGAACATTTGCATCACCGTGTTCGGCGAGGTGCCCGTGATAAATGGCAAAAGCCAGGCGCTGCTGCGTTCGGGCGCGCGCGCCGGCGACGATATCTATGTCAGCGGCACGCTGGGCGACGCCCGGCTGGCGCTGGAGATTTTGCGGGGCCATGTGAACGCGCCGGAGCCGGTGCTGGCGCTGGCGCGTTCGCGGCTGGAGCGGCCGACGCCGCGCGTGGCGCTGGGCGCGGCCTTGCGCGGCATCGCCACGGCGGCGATCGACCTCAGCGACGGCCTGCTCGGCGACCTTGGACATGTGCTGAAGCGCTCCGGCGTGGGTGCCACGGTGGAAACCCGAGTTGCTACTAATTTAATAGCTGCTTACGCATATGGGACGAGCGAAAAAGGCCTTTTTTTCTCTGAAATCAAGCCGGACCAATGGCTTGGCTGGGCATTGGCCGGCGGCGACGACTACGAGTTGCTGTTCACCGCGCCGGCGTCAAGCTGCGCCGAAGTCGCCGCCGCGTCGGCTAGTAGCCACACGCCCGTGACACGCGTCGGCCGCATCGACGCCGAGCGCGGCCTGCGGCTGGTCGATGTCCAGGGGCGGCTCGTGCCCAACACCCATGCCTCGTTCGACCATTTCGCCTGAGCGGGCGATCCTCGTGATAATCCGGCCATGTCCGACAACGAATTCGCGCGTCCAGACACGCCGGCCGCCGCGCCACCGCCCGACGCCATGCGACTCGCGCCGGTGCGGCCCGACACGAAATTCCTGCTGGCGCATCCTGCGCATTTCATCGCCCTGGGTTTCGGCTCGGGCCTGAGCCCGGTCGCGCCCGGAACCGCCGGAACGTTGTGGGCCTGGCTGTCGTTTTTGCTGCTGCAGCGCTGGCTGGCGCCGGCCGAAATCGGCTGGCTGGTTGCCGCGTCGCTGCCCATCGGCTGGTGGGCCTCGACCATTGCGGCGCGCAACCTGCGCGTGCTCGATCCGGGCTGCATCGTCTGGGACGAGGTCGCCGCCTTCTGGGCGGTGCTGTGGCTGGTCATGCCGACCGGCCTGCTTGGGCAAACCGCGGCGTTCGCGCTGTTTCGCTATTTCGACGCTGCCAAGCCCGGCCCGGTCGGCTGGGCCGACCGGCTCTCGCACGGCGTCGATCCGGCTGGCGGCCGGCATGCCTGGAGCTGGGCGGGCTTGGGCATCATGGCCGACGACATCGTCGCGGCGGGCTGCACGCTGCTGGTGATTGCGCTGTGGCGCTTTTTCCTGTAAGCCGGTTACTATAAAAAGAATAGCTAACTATGACCGATCTGCTTGCGAAAACAGCCGATTTGGCTGCTATTTTGCAAAAAAACGGCTGGCGGCTGGCGACCGCCGAAAGCTGCACCGGCGGGATGATCGCCGCCGCCTGCACCGACCTGGCCGGCTCGAGCGACTGGTTCGAGCGCGGCTTTGTCAGCTATTCCAACGAGTCCAAGACCGAACTGCTCGGCGTCGATGCGGCGCTGATCGCGCGCCACGGCGCGGTCAGCGAGGAAGTCGCGCGCGCCATGGCGCAGGGCGCGCTTCGGCATTCCCGCGCCCAGGCGGCGCTAGCGGTGACCGGCGTCGCCGGCCCGGGCGGCGGCAGCGAGGCCAAGCCGGTGGGCACGGTGTGGTTCGGCTGGGCGACGCCGGCCGGCGTCGCCAGCGAGCGCCGCCGCTTCGATGGCGACCGCGCTAGGGTGCGCCAGGCGACGGTCCGGCATGCGCTGCGCCGACTGGTCGAACTGCTGCGATAGCCCGATCGAAGATTCGCCTCGCCTGAAATTATTCGATCGCTTGGACGCTTACGCCATTGCGCATTGAAAAGGCCTGCAGCGCCTCGGTGATCAGCGGCTCCTCCAGCGTGGTGGTGAGCTGGACGATTTTGTGGCCGCTGCCCTTGTGGCTGTCGCTGACCACTACGCTGGCCGCGCCGTCGCGCGCCGCGAAAAGCTCTTGCAACGCCGCCCCCAGATTCGCCATCACATCGTGAGGCCGCCCCTGGGCGCCGTCCGGCCGCTCCGGCCGCGCCGGATATTGCACTTCGAAGGAGTAGTTTGTTTTGGGGTTCATTTTTGTTTCCTGAAACAACCGCGATGATTTTTAGGGTCTTATCACATTTTGCCGACGGCAAGAATTAATTTCGTTACCTCTCTTGCATCGAGGCCAAATTTTTATTGTCGCCGCTGCACTACGATGCGCCTTTTTCAAGGAGGTTACATGGCCACACCATTTTTCGGCAAGCGCGACAATGAATTACCGACCGGCGTGCGTCCGGCCGCCGGCACTGCGGCAACGGGCGCCAGCTATCCGTCCGCCGCGCCGTCGGGCGCGCTCGCCTCGACGGCGCAGACAGGCGTGTTGCAAAGCGCCGTGAAAGCCGTCAGCCATGAAGCGGCCGCGGTCGTCAGCGCGGCCAAGGAAGGCGGCAGCAAGCTCACGGTGGGGCCGAACATCAAGCTCAAGGGTGTCGAGATCACCGATTGCGACACGCTGGTGGTCGAAGGCACGGTCGAGGCGACGATGAATTCGCGCGTCATGCAGATCGCCGAGCATGGCGCCTTCAAGGGTTCGGCTGAAATCGACATTGCCGAAATCAGGGGTGAATTCAACGGCAATCTGGTGGTGCGGCAAAAGTTGTTGATCTGCGCGACCGGCAAGGTCACGGGGACCATACGCTACGGCAAGCTGGTGGTCGAAGAAGGCGGCCAGCTGTCGGGAGAAATCACCTTCGGCGCGCAGATAAATGCCGGCAAACCCGCCGTCACGGCCAACAAGCCCGGTCTGCAAGCCGCCGCTTGATACGGCAAGGCCTAGAAGCGCGGGAGGTCGGGATGCGAAATCCGCCCGCCGCGCACCAGCATTTTTCCGTATTCGGCACAGCGGACCAGCGTCGGAATCACCTTGCCGGGGTTCAGCAGGCCCCGCGGATCGAAGGCGCGCTTGACGCCGAACATCTGCTCGTTCTCCTCGGCCGAAAACTGCACGCACATCGAATTGAGCTTTTCGATGCCGACGCCATGCTCGCCGGTGACGGTGCCGCCCATGGCGACGCTGGTTTCCAGGATGTCGGCGCCGAACAGCTCGCAGCGGCGCAGCTGGTCGGCGTCGTTGGCGTCGAACAAAATAAGCGGATGCAAATTGCCGTCGCCGGCGTGAAACACATTGGCGCAGCGCAGGCCGTACTTGATTTCCATGTCGGCGATCGCCAGCAAAATGTCGGCCAGGCGCTTGCGCGGAATCGTCGAGTCCATGCACATGTAGTCGGGGCTGATGCGGCCCGACGCCGGAAAGGCGTTCTTGCGGCCGCTCCAGAAGCGCAGCCGCTCGGCTTCGTTTTGGCTGATCGCGATCGCCGTCGCGCCGTAGCGCTCAAGCACCGCGCGCATGCGGCCGATTTCCTCTTCGACTTCCTCGGGCGTGCCGTCGCTTTCGCAGAGCAGGATCGCCGCCGCGCTCAGGTCATAGCCGGCGTTGACGAAACCCTCGACCGCCGCCGTCATCGGCTTGTCCATCATCTCCAGCCCGGCCGGAATGATGCCGGCGGCGATCACGCCCGCCACCGCGTCGCCGGCCTTGCGCAGGTCGTCGAAGCTCGCCATGACGCAGCGCGCCAGCTGCGGCTTCGGAATCAGCCGGACGGTGACTTCGGTCGTCACCGCCAGCATGCCTTCGCTGCCGATGACGATGGAAAGCAGGTCATAGCCGGCGGCGTCGAGCGCATCGCCGCCGAACTCGATGTCGTCGCCCTCGATGGTGAAGCCCTTGACCTTGAGCACGTTGTGCACCGTCAGGCCGTACTTCAGGCAGTGCACGCCGCCCGAGTTCTCGGCGACGTTGCCGCCGATGGTGCAGGCGATCTGGCTCGACGGGTCGGGCGCGTAGTACAGGCCATGCGGCGCGGCAGCCTCGGAAATCGCCAGGTTGCGAACGCCGCCCTGGACCACGGCGGTGCGGCCGGCGGCATCGAGCTTGAGGATCTGGTTGAACTTGGCCAGCGACAGCGTCACGCCCAGCCGGTGCGGCATCGCGCCGCCCGAAAGCCCGGTGCCCGCGCCGCGCGCCACCACCGGCACATTGAGCGCATGGCAGGCCTTGAGGACAGCCTGCACCTCGGCATAGGTTTCAGGCAGCGCGACGACCAGCGGGCGCTCGCGGTAGGCGGTGAGGCCGTCGCATTCGTAGGGCGTGGTGTCTTCGGTGTTCCAGAGCAGCGCGTGCTTTGGGAGCACGGCCTGAAGGGCGCGAACGACCTGACTCTGGCGCCCGGCGCGTTCGAGTTGCGACAGCTGTTGCGGCGAAGCGGGTGCGTTCATAGCGAGGGTTCCGTGGGTGAAAGCTGACTTTAGATCAAGCTGGGTACCGCCGGGTGAAGATTTTTAAAGGTTCATGTGAAATGCGGCGATAACACATCTTGGCCAGGGGAGAGTCTGCTAGCATATTGGTGTTTTAACACCAAACCAGGACCTTCAGATGAGCCGTCTGACCATCACGCTTTCCGAACCACGCTACCGCGCGCTTAAGGAAGCGGCGGCCCAGCGCAACAAGACCATAGGCCAGTTGATCGACGAAAGCCTCGACTTCTACGGCATCAAGTCACGTGAGCAGGCGCTGGACCTGGTGCGCCGGGTCAGGGCGCGCAGCACCTTGAGCGAAGAGCAAGCGCTCGCGCTGGCGCAGGAAGAAGTGCGGGCCGTGCGCCGGGCAACGTGAATACCATTTTCATCATCGACACCAACGTAGTGGTTGCCGGCCTGCTTACGAGCCATGCGGATTCGCCGGTCGCGCGCATTCTCGACGGCATGCTGTCGGCGGCGTTTCCGTTTGTCGTGTCCGAAGCGCTGCTGGCTGAATACCGTGAAGTGCTGCTGCGGCCCAGGCTGTGCAAACTGCACGGCCTGTCGGCGGCAAAGGTCGATGCCATCCTGACGGACATGGCCCGCCATACCATTGTG
>CAXSGT010000058.1:14566-17704 GCA_964236835.1 uncultured Polaromonas sp. | reverse complement strand
TGAGAGCCGTCGTTCACTGCCGGATAGGCAGCTCAGAAAACGTTCATAGTAACGCTATGGTACGAATTGCCGTTCACTGCCGGATAGGCAGCTCAGAAATTGCTGGTTTCCAGCTTGCCGTCGGAATCGGAGTTCACTGCCGGATAGGCAGCTCAGAAAATAAATAGACCTAATGCCATCATCTGCTGTCGGTTCACTGCCGGATAGGCAGCTCAGAAATAGATAGCCTGCCCGAGTGAGAAACCGTGCTGGTTCACTGCCGGATAGGCAGCTCAGAAATTTGACAGAATCGCCTTTGTCACCTTTGGGAAGTTCACTGCCGGATAGGCAGCTCAGAAATGCAAAACACCATCATCAGCCCCATCGCAGGCGTTCACTGCCGGATAGGCAGCTCAGAAACTGCACGCGGCGGGTGAATGGCGGCCTCAATGGGTTCACTGCCGGATAGGCAGCTCAGAAAATGACGCCGCGCCAGCTCTCGCTATGCACCGGGTTCACTGCCGGATAGGCAGCTCAGAAAAGCGTGATAATCATCGCGAGAACGCCGCCCATGTTCACTGCCGGATAGGCAGCTCAGAAATGCCCATCAGCGTCATGGGCGCAGACTTCGGTGTTCACTGCCGGATAGGCAGCTCAGAAAAGATGAAGGTTGTCCTCAATGGAGCGCAGCACGTTCACTGCCGGATAGGCAGCTCAGAAAGAATTGCTGACGGTGGTCGTGTTCGTCGTGTTGTTCACTGCCGGATAGGCAGCTCAGAAAGCTACATGCTGGACGATGATTTAGAAGAACTGAGTTCACTGCCGGATAGGCAGCTCAGAAACGCTGAAAATCAATACCGGGCAGAACGCGGGTAGTTCACTGCCGGATAGGCAGCTCAGAAATGGCGCAACGCGATGTCCCAGTACACCTGGGCGTTCACTGCCGGATAGGCAGCTCAGAAATGCTGTCAAAGCTGCTCTGCCAGCCCGTGCTCGTTCACTGCCGGATAGGCAGCTCAGAAACCACCGCCCGACAACGCCGCCGCGCTCGACGCGTTCACTGCCGGATAGGCAGCTCAGAAAAGCACTTCGTACGGCATTTCGAGTGCCATGCCGTTCACTGCCGGATAGGCAGCTCAGAAACCGCAGCAGCAGAATATTTCGGCGGCCTACACGTTCACTGCCGGATAGGCAGCTCAGAAAGACGGCGTTCACCACACCGCGGCCGGCTTTACGTTCACTGCCGGATAGGCAGCTCAGAAAATTCCACCGAGTGGCCCGGCAATCGCGGTTCCGTTCACTGCCGGATAGGCAGCTCAGAAAAGATTGGCAATCGGCTTGGCTTGCATCTGCGAGTTCACTGCCGGATAGGCAGCTCAGAAAGCTACCGGAGGCGTCGGATGCAGCTCAATTTCGTTCACTGCCGGATAGGCAGCTCAGAAATGCCAGCCTCTGAGCGCAATGAACTCGGCTTTGTTCACTGCCGGATAGGCAGCTCAGAAAATCCTGCACAGCGTCCGCAACCTGCTTCATGTGTTCACTGCCGGATAGGCAGCTCAGAAAATTTGTAGGCGCTGAGCGACGCCAAGCCATAAGTTCACTGCCGGATAGGCAGCTCAGAAACACGCCGACAGGGTGCTCAGGGATGCGATGGACGTTCACTGCCGGATAGGCAGCTCAGAAAAAAGTCTCCAAGAAAACCAAAGCTGTCCAAGAGTTCACTGCCGGATAGGCAGCTCAGAAAGTGGGAGAAAACCACAGCCAGGCCTGGCTTTGGTTCACTGCCGGATAGGCAGCTCAGAAAGGCTTTCGCGTGCTCGACGCCGGCTCCCCGGTGTTCACTGCCGGATAGGCAGCTCAGAAAGATGCGAACGTCGAGACCATGCGTCCGGTCTGGTTCACTGCCGGATAGGCAGCTCAGAAAAGTTACCGCGACCGGCTCGGCGACGCCGACCGGTTCACTGCCGGATAGGCAGCTCAGAAATTACGTCGAATGCCTGGCCACGCTGGCCGAGGGTTCACTGCCGGATAGGCAGCTCAGAAAGCCCCCACGTCCAGCGGCTTTTGCAAATGGGTGTTCACTGCCGGATAGGCAGCTCAGAAACAATACCGCAGCTATCTCAAAAACATCGAAGCGTTCACTGCTGGATAGGCAGCTCAGAAAAGCCGTGGCCGTGCCGAGGGCGCCGACTTGCGGTTCACTGCCGGATAGGCAGCTCAGAAAGCAGAGGTGGACAAGTCGGGCCGCGTGGTCGTGTTCACTGCCGGATAGGCAGCTCAGAAATGCCGGCACATGGCGAATTCCTCTTGATCTTTGTTCACTGCCGGATAGGCAGCTCAGAAAATTCATGCAAGACGATGCGGACGGCTTCTCGCTGTTCACTGCCGGATAGGCAGCTCAGAAAGGGCGGAAACGTGTATTTCCCGATTGGGTCCATGTTCACTGCCGGATAGGCAGCTCAGAAAGTTTCGCGGGCGCTTTTGGCGGAAAGCTGCAAGTTCACTGCCGGATAGGCAGCTCAGAAAAAAGGCACGATCGACGAGCAGCTCGACAAGTTGTTCACTGCCGGATAGGCAGCTCAGAAAGCTAAAAACAAGCGCTCGATCGTGATGGCAAGGTTCACTGCCGGATAGGCAGCTCAGAAAGTCGTACAGCACACGCTCGCCTGGCGATTTCAGTTCACTGCCGGATAGGCAGCTCAGAAATTCATGCCGAATGGTCTGGTCAAGCTCGACATGTTCACTGCCGGATAGGCAGCTTAGAAATGCGACAGCTCGCTCACGGCGCGGCTTTGTATGTTCACTGCCGGATAGGCAGCTCAGAAACACAAGCTCATCCGGGCGCAGCACCCGCACCTGGTTCACTGCCGGATAGGCAGCTCAGAAATGGGCCCTGAGCATGACTGGGCCAGCCACGGCGTTCACTGCCGGATAGGCAGCTCAGAAAGTGAAATCGACAAAGCTACTGGCCTAAAAACCGTTCACTGCCGGATAGGCAGCTCAGAAATTTCTGACGACACGAATAAACGAGAATCGCTCGTTCACTGCCGGATAGGCAGCTCAGAAAGGCAAGCAGTCCAGCCACGTCGCGCCGGTTGATGTTCACTGCCGGATAGGCAGCTCAGAAACTCTGAGGACATCTGTTTTTGCACTGCGTTG
>CAXSGT010000058.1:0-14556 GCA_964236835.1 uncultured Polaromonas sp. | reverse complement strand
CTCAGAAAAGGAAGGCTGCAAATACGAAGCGGAACAAAGTGTTCACTGCCGGATAGGCAGCTCAGAAAATCTCGATATGCACCTGCTCCATGTAGCCCTGGTTCACTGCCGGATAGGCAGCTCAGAAAGTATGGAGAAGCGGTAGTGGGAACCTGGGCGAGTTCACTGCCGGATAGGCAGCTCAGAAATTCCGGCTCTGCCCCAGAGCGCGCCGCTTACTTACTGCGTAAGCGGCAGCTCGACAATAAACGACGCGCCGCCGCCAGGGCGCGCCTCGCAGCGCACCGTGCCGCCGTGGCGCTCGCTGATCGATTTCACCAGCGCCAGGCCCAGGCCCACGCCGCCTTCGCGTTCGCTGGCGCCCGGCAGCCGGTAAAACGGCTCGAAAATCCGTTCGCGCTGGCCGGCGGGCACGCCCGGGCCGCGGTCATGGACCTTGATGACGGCGCGCCGGTCGGCACCGGCGCGTTCCTGCTGCTGCGCCAGCTCCAGGCTGATGTCGCCCTGGCTGTAGCGCCTGGCGTTTTCCAGCAGGTTGCGAATCAGCCGGCGCAGCAGCCGGGGCGAGCCCTGCACCGTCAGGCTGTGCGCGCTGTCGGCAACGCCAGTTTCTCCTTTTTCCGGCGCCATTTCTTTTTCCAGTTCGGCCTGCAATTCGGCGTTCACGCGCGAACACTCTTCGGCTGCCAGTCCGGTCAGGTCGAGCGCCTCGAAGGGTTCGGCGTCGGTGTTGCGGGCATCGAGCCGGCTGGCCAGCAAAATCTCGTCGATCAGCTGGTCGAGCTCGTTGATGCTGCGGGAAATTTCCATGCGCTGCGGCGAATCCTTGTCCACGCCCATGAGTTCGAGCCCCATGCGGATGCGCGCCAGCGGCGAGCGCAGCTCGTGCGAGGCGTTGGCGAGCAGCGACTTGTGCGAGTCCATCAGGGTTTCGATGCGCTCGGCGGCATGGTTGAAGCGCCGCGCCAGAAACGCCACTTCGTCTTGTCCTTCGGTATTGATGCGCGCCGACAAATCGCCCGCGCCCCAGCGCTCGACGCCGCGCTGCAGTGCCTCGAGCCGCAGCGTCAGGCGCCGCATGACCGGATAGGCGCCCAGCGCCACGGCCAGGCCCACCAGGCCGAGCATCCAGCCGAAATTGAAGCCGAAGGGCGCGCGGATCCAGGGGTTGTTGTTCGGCGGGCGCTGCGGGCGCGGCAGCAGCAGGTTCAACGTCTGGCCGTCGGTGGTGACCAGGCTGAACTCCAGGTCGTCGCCGCGCTTGCGGTCGGGGCGGGTATGCGCCGTGCCGATGACGTCGCCGGCGGCGTTGTGCACCAGCACCTCGCGGATCGGCAGCTGCGGCGGGTCGGCGCTCAGGTGCCAGGCGGCGGCCACCAGAAACGTCAGCACGATGACGGTCGCCACCACGGCGAGCCAGATGCGCACATAAAGATGCGAGGTGAAACGCGCCCAGACTTGCATGGTCATGCCTGGATGTCAGTCCTGCTGCTTGGCGAACACGTAGCCGACGCCGCGCACCGTGAGGATGCGCTTCGGGTCCTTGGCGTCGAGCTCGATGGCGTTGCGGATGCGGCCCATGTGGACGTCGATCGAGCGGTCGAAGGCTTCGAGCTCGCGCCCGCGCACCGCCTCCATGATCTGGTCGCGGCTCAAGACCCGGCCGGCGCGCTCGGCCAGCGTGACCAAGAGGTCGAACTGGTACGACGTCAGCTCGCAGGCGTGGCCCGAGACCGTGACGGCGCGCGCGTCGCGGTCGATTTCCAGCGAGCCGAAGCGCATCGCCTTGTGGCCGCCTGCAGCCGTGCCCGTGCCGTTGTGGCCGCCGCCCTCGCCGCCGCGGCGCAGCACGGCGCGGATGCGCGCCAGCAGCTCGCGCGGCTCGAACGGCTTGGGCAGGTAGTCGTCGGCGCCGATTTCCAGCCCGACGATGCGGTCCATCGGATCGCCCTTGGCCGTCAGCATCAGCACCGCCGTGTTCGCCGACTCGCCGCCCTGGCCCTTGATGCGGCGGCACACGTCCAGCCCGTCCATGTCGGGCAGCATCAGGTCGAGGATCACCAGGTCGGGCGGGCTCGCCTGCAGCGCTTCGAGGCCGCCGGCGCCGGTGGCGGCGTGGGTGAAGCCATAGCCCGACTGGCGCAGGTATTCGCCCACCATGGCGGCCAGGCGGGTGTCGTCTTCGATCATCAAAAGTTGCTGGGTCATGGGCCGGTCCTCGGGTTGTGGGGCGTGTTTGCCGGGCGGGCGCTCACGCCGGCGTTCATGCTGCGCCGCACGCAACAATCGCGCTTGAAGCGGCCGTAAAGATCAGGTAAACAAAGCCCTTAAAATACTACTAAATCCATAGCTAACAAACCATGTCCCTATTGCGGAAAAGCCGTTTTTGACCGTGAAGCCAGGCCGATCAGCAGCAGCACCGGCAGGCCGAGCAGCGCGGTCGTGGTAAAGAAATTGCCGTAGCCGAACGCATCGACATAGCGGCCCGAATACCCCGCCAGCGCCTTCGGCAGCAGCAGCATCATCGAGCTGAACAGCGCGTACTGCGTCGCCGAATAGTTGATGTTGGTCAGGCTCGACAGGTAGGCGATGAAGGCGGCCGACGCGATGCCGCTCGACAGATTGTCGGCCGAAATGACGAAGATCAGCGACGTGACGTCGTGGCCGCGCGTTCCCAGCCAGGCGAACAGCAGATTGCTGCCGGCGCTTAAGCCCGCGCCGAGCATCAGCACCTTCATCACGCCGAAGCGCATCGCCAGCGCGCCGCCGACAAACGCGCCGACGAGCGTCATGACGACGCCGTAAATTTTCGTCACCGTCGCGACTTCGTCCTTGCTATAGCCCATGTCGACGTAAAAAGGATTGGCCATGATCCCCATGACGACGTCGCTGATGCGGTACAGCGCGATCAGCGCCAGGATCAGGATCGCCTGCCTGCCGTAGCGCCGCAAAAAATCGGCGAACGGCTCGACCAGCGCGCCGCGCAGCCAGTCGCCGGCGTTTTTGGCTTGTGGCGTCTCGCGGCGCTGGAGCGGCTCGGGCGACAGCAGCACCGTCGCCACGCCGAGCAGCATCGACGCGGCCATCGCCAGGTAGGCCGTTTGCCAGGCGCCGTGCTGGTAGGCCGCGGCGCCGCCGACCTCGGCCCGCGCGGCGATCCAGAGCGCGCCGGCGCCCGACCAGATCATCGCGATGCGGTAGCCGGTCTGGTAGGCGGCGGCGAGCGCGGCCTGGCGCCGGAGGTCGGCCGATTCGATGCGGTAGGCGTCGAGCGCGATGTCCTGCGTCGCCGAGCCGAAGGCGACCGCCAGCGCGCACCAGACCATCGGCGGCAATGCCAGCTTCGGGTCGGTCAGCGCCATGCACACCAGCGCCGCCATGATGACCGCCTGCGACGCCAGCAGCCAGCTGCGCCTGCGGCCGAGCCAGCGCGTGAGCAGCGGAATCGGCAGCCGATCGACCAGCGGCGCCCAGACCCACTTGAAGCCGTAGGCCAGGCCGACCCAGCTCAGGTAGCCGATGGTGGTGCGGTCGATGCCGGCTTCGCGCAGCCAAAAGCTCAGCGTGCCGAACACCAGCAGCAGCGGCAGCCCGGCGGAAAACCCCAGCAGCAGCATGCGCAGCGTGGCGGCTTCGGAATACACCCGCCAGATGCCGCGCCAGCCGACCGCGGCCGGCGGCGCCGGCATGGCGTCGGCCGGAACCAGCGCGGGATTTGAAACGGTTTTGTCTGACATCTGGATTTGGCTTTGTGACTATTATTCCCTCATGTGCCTTGTCTGCGACGCCAAACCCTACGCCTGGCCCGGTCGCCGGGGATTTTTGCTCGCGGCCGCCGGCGCCGCGGCGATCCTGGCGGCGACGCCGCTGCGGGCCCAGGTGAATGTGGGAAAGCCGTCGAGCCTGCGCAACCTGGTGCCGGCCGAGCAGCTGGAA
The DNA here is from genome assembly GCA_964236835.1 of uncultured Polaromonas sp. Taxonomy (GTDB): domain Bacteria; phylum Pseudomonadota; class Gammaproteobacteria; order Burkholderiales; family Burkholderiaceae_C; genus Polaromonas. The sequence continues at coordinate 10,620 of CAXSGT010000058.1, read as the reverse complement.
AACGCCGCCGCGCAGCAATACGCCAGGCTGCTGGCCGACGCCAGGGCGCAGGGCGCGCTGGCGCCGCAAAACTATCCGCAGCTGCAGCGCCTGCGCGGCATCGCCGGACGCCTTATTCCCCAGGCCGCGCAATGGAACGAGCGCGCCCGGCAATGGCGCTGGGAGGTCAACCTGATCGGCAGCAAGCAAATCAACGCGTTTTGCATGCCCGGCGGAAAAATTGTTTTTTACTCCGGCATTTTGAACCAGCTCCAGCTCACCGACGACGAAGTCGCGATGGTGATGGGCCACGAGATGGCGCATGCGCTGCGCGAGCACGCGCGCGAACGCATCGCCAAGACCCAGGGCACCGGCACCGCCTTGTCGCTGGGCGCGCAGCTGCTCGGGCTGGGGCAGCTCGGCAACATGGCGGCCAGCGTCGGCACCCAGCTGCTGACGCTGCGCTTTAGCCGCGAGGACGAAACCGAAGCCGACCTGGTCGGGCTGGAGCTGGCCGCGCGCGCCGGCTACAACCCGCAGGCGGCGGTCAGCCTGTGGCGGAAAATGGCGCAGGGCGGCGGCGGCGTGGGCGGCCCGAGCTTTTTATCGACGCATCCCTCGGGGCCCGAGCGCATCCAGCAGCTGCAGGCCAACGTGCCCAAGGTCATGGGGCTGTACCAGCGCGCGCGCGGCTAGCCAGGCCCGCACCGCCAATGCCGCCTTCGCCTGATTCATCGCGTTCCGGCTCCAGCTCTGGCCGGGTTGCGGCTGTTTTGAGCGCCGCCTGGTGGCGCGGCTTCCGGCCGGCGCACACCGCCGTCACCGCGCGCGAGCGGCTGCGCCTGGTGGCCGGCGCGCTGATCGGCATTTTCCTGACGGGCCTTGTGTGCCATCTGGTCGGCGACTCGATGGGCGCTCGCCTGCCCTGGCTGGTGGCGCCGCTGGGCGCCAGCGCCGTGCTGGTGTTCGCCCTGCCCGCCAGCCCGCTGGCGCAGCCCTGGGCGGTCGTCGGCGGCAACACCGTCTCGGCGCTGGTCGGCATCGCCGGCGTTCACGGCGTGCATCTGCTCGGCGCCCCCGAGCTGGCCGCCGCGCTGGCCGTCGCCAGCGCCATCGCCGCGATGCTGGCGTGCCGCTGTCTGCATCCGCCCGGCGGCGCCATGGCGCTGATGATGGTGACGGGCGGCATCGGCGAGCCGGCATTCGCGCTGTTTCCGGTGCTGCTCAATTCGGCGTTGCTGGTGGCGGCGGGCATCGCCTACAACAACGCCACGCGCCGGCCGTATCCGCATAGGCAATTGCCGCCGGTCGGCGCGGCTGCTTCGGGCGATGAACAGCAGCTGGACGCCGACCTGGATGCCGTGCTGGCGCACTACGACCAGGTGCTGGACGTAAGCCGCGACGACCTGAAGGCGCTGCTGGCCGACACCCGGCTGCGCGCCTATAACAGGAAGCTCGCCGACCTGCGCTGCGCCGACATCATGTCGAAGGGCCTGGTGACAGTCGAATTCGGCACGCCGCTGGAGGACGCCTGGGCGCTGCTGCGCGAGCGCCGCGTCAAGGCGCTGCCGGTGGTGGACCGCGCCTTTCGCATTGCCGGCATCGTCACGCTGGCCGATTTCATGCGCGCCGCCGAACTCGACGTGTACGAAGGCTTCGAGGACAAGCTGCGCAAGCTGATCCGCCGCACCCGCGGCGTGTATTCAAACAAGCCCGAAGTGGTCGGCCAGATCATGACGCGCAATGTGCGGGTGGCGGGCATGGACCGGCACCTGGCCGATTTGCTGCCGCTTTTCGCCAGCACCGGGCACCACCACATCCCGATCATCGGCGACGGCGAGCGGCTGGTTGGCATCATCACCCAGTCGGACATGGTGGCGGCGCTGGGGCGGGCGGCTGATCCTGGGGTTTAAGGCTGGCAAAAACAGCAACGCAGAGGCGCAGAGAACGCAGAGCAAAAGGAGAATAAAAAATTTTTTCTTGCTCTGCGACTCTCTGCGTTCTCTGCGCCTCTGCGGTGAAGGACTTGATTCCTGTCTCAGCTCACCCGTATCAACTTCTTGTTGACGAATTCCTGAATTCCCGCGCCCGACAGCTCGCGGCCGTAGCCGGAATTCTTCACGCCGCCGAACGGCAGCTCGGGCGACGATGCCGCGCCTGAATTGATGAACACCATGCCGGTGTCGATGCGGCGCGCGATACGCTTGCCGCGCTCGATGTCCTGCGTGAACACCGAGCCGCCCAGGCCGAACGGCGAGTCGTTGGCCAGGGCGACGGCCGCGTCCTCGTCGGCGACCCGGAAGAACAGCGCGACCGGGCCGAAGAACTCCTGCATATAGGCCGAATTGCTTTTGTCGATATCGGTCAGGATGGTCGGCTGCATGAACGCGCCCGCCTCGCCGGCGATGCGCTGGCCGCCGGTCAGCAGCCGGGCGCCGCCGGCGACCGCGCCTTCGACCTGGGCCAACAGGTTCGAGAGCGCTTCAGTTGACGACAGCGGCGCCAGCGTCGTCTGCTTGTCCATCGGGTCGCCGGGCTGGAAACTGCCTAGCGCCGCCTGGAATTTTTCCAGGAAGCTATCGGCCAGCGCATCGACGACGATAAAGCGCTTGGACGCGGTGCAGGCCTGGCCCGAATTGCTCATGCGCCCGCTGACGGCGTGCTTCACCGCCTTGTCGAGGTCGGCGTCCTCCAGCACGATGAAGGCGTCGCTGCCGCCGAGCTCCATCGTCGTCTTCTTCAGGTTCTGCCCGGCGCGGGAGGCGACCACCGCACCCGCCGCTTCGCTGCCGGTGAGCGCCACCGCCCTGATGCGCGCATCGTCGATGACGCGGGCGACCTGATCCTTGGAGATGAACAGATTGGTGTAGGCCCCGAGCGGCGCGCCGGCGTCGAGCATCAGCCGCTCGAACGCCAGCGCGCACTGCGGCACGCTGGACGCATGCTTGATCATCACCGTGTTGCCGGCCATCAGATTCGGCGCGGCGAAGCGGGCGATCTGGTAGTACGGGTAATTCCAGGGCTCGACGCCGAACAGCACGCCGATCGGGCTGCTTTCGACGATGGCCTCGCCGCGCGGCGTGGCGATTTTTTCCGGCGCCAGAAAGCGCTCGGCGTTCTCGGCGTAGTAGTCGAGGATGGCCGCGCTCAGCGCGACTTCGCCTTCGCTTTGCCGGATCAGCTTGCCCATCTCCAGCGTCGCCAGTTCGGCGAATTCGCGCCCCCGCTCGCGCAGGATGGCGGCGGCGCGCGCCAGCACCACGGCGCGCTCGGCAAAGCTTTTGTGGCGCCAGTCGTTTTCAAAACAAGCGGACGCCTGCGTGAGTTTGGCTTCGAGCGCGTCATCGCCGATCTGCTCGAAGGTCTGCAGGACTTTTCCGTCGTAGGGATTGGTGCTTTGGTAGGCCATGGTTCCTCGATGAGTGGGTTGAGCGTTGACCGGATTAACCCTTCATGGTAGCGCCAGTCGGCCCGCGGCTTGCCAGCCGTTCTGCCCGGCGGGGGACAATGGCGGCCATGAAAGCACCTCCAAGACTGCAAGCCCTGATCGAAGAAGGCCTGATCGACAGCGTGACGCGCCAGCTCATGAGCGGCAAGGAAGCCATGGTCTATGTCGTGCGCTGCGGCGATGAAACGCGCTGCGCCAAGCTCTACAAGGAAGCCGAGCAGCGCAGTTTCCGCCAGGCGGTCGATTACACCGAAAACCGCAAAGTGAAGAACACCCGCCAGGCGCGGGCGATGGCCAAAGGAACGAAATTCGGCCGCCAGGCCAGCGAGGCCGCCTGGCAAAGCGCCGAGGTCGATGCGCTGTACCGGCTGGCCGACGCCGGCGTGCGCGTCCCGCAGCCATACAATTTTTGCGACGGCGTGCTGCTGATGGAGTTGGTCACCGACGCCAACGGCGACGCCGCGCCACGCCTCAACGATGTCGAATTCACGCCGGCCGAAGCGCGAATGCAGCATGCGGCGCTCATCGCCGAGGTGACTCGCATGCTGTGCGCCGGCGTCGTGCACGGCGACCTGTCCGAGTTCAATATTTTGCTGGCCGCCGATGGCCCGGTCATCATCGACCTGCCGCAGGCGGTCGACGCCGCCGGCAACAACCATGCCAGCCGCATGCTGCTGCGCGACGTCGGCAACCTGCGCAATTTCTTCGGCCGCTTCGCGCCGGAACTCTTGCAAATCGACTACGGCGGCGAGATGTGGGATTTGTACCAGCGCGGCGTGCTGTATCCGGACACCGTGCTGACAGGCACTTTCAAGCGCAAGCGCGGGCCGGTCGATGTGGGCGGCGTGCTGCGCGAGATCGACGACGCCAGCGCCGAGGAGGCCGCGCGCCGGGTGCGGATGCAAACGGCGCGGTGATGGGCGGCTGGCGCCTGGGCCACCGATGGGCGAACGACAAACAGCGCCCGAAGGCGCCGTTTGCAAGTCAATGCGCTCTCAAGGCGCAGGGCAAAAGCCGATCAGGCCGCGCGCGTGGCTTTCACGACCGCATCGGTGATCTGGGAATTGGCCGCGGCGAAGTTCGACTGCACCGTGGCCGCGGCTTTTTTGGCCGAAGACTGGGCCGAATCGACGGCGTCCTGGCCGGCGGTCAAGGCGTTTTTGAAAGCCGCAACCGCGGTTTCGGTTCCGGCCGGAGCGTTCTTTGCAAGCGTTTCCACCACGCCGGCGAAGGACTGCTGCGCTTGGGCGGTCTTGGCTTCGACGACTTTGGCCAAGTCCGCGCCGCTTTCCGAAATGATCGACTGGACGTGCTGGGCATAGGCGGCTGATTTATCGGCCAGCGGCTTGAGCAAATTGGCGTGCAGGCTCAGCAGTTCCTGAGGATCCTTGGCGGCCAAAACGGCCTGTACGTGGTTGAACGACTCGTTGAGCATCGCCTTGGAAGCCTGCATGTTCAGCTCGACGAGCTTTTCGACGCCGGCAAAAGCCTGCGAGGCGAAAGTTTCAAGAGCCTGGAAATTGGCTTGGTTCGTTGCGGTGTATTGTTCGGCGGTGTAATTCATTTCGATTCCTTTGAAGGTTGGATGGCTAAGGGGTTTAAATTGACGGGTCCTGAGGCCTGCCCGATAAAAGCCTTGCGGCGATAGTTACCTTGCAGTTATGTTGCAGTGCAGCATAAACCGATTATAGATAAAAACCGACCGCCAACGCAAGCATTTGTTGCACTGCAACATTTATCTGCGAAATTGCTTAGGAAATGAATTTTCAGGCGGGTCATTGCGCCTGGGGAGCCTTGAATCAGGGCGCTCGCCGATCTGCTGGCGCCACATGGCGTAATAAAGCCCCTTGCGCGCAAGCAGATTCGCGTGCATGCCGCTTTCGACAATGCGGCCCTTTTCCAATACAAAAATCGTGCTGGCATGCATGATGGTCGAGAGGCGGTGCGCGATCAGAATCGTGATTTGCGTGCTGTTCGCCGACACGCGCCGCACGGTGTCGGTAATCTGTTCTTCAGTGATCGAATCCAGCGCCGATGTTGCCTCGTCGAAAATCAGCAGGCGCGGCTGGCGTATCAACGCGCGGGCAATCGACAGGCGCTGCTTTTCCCCGCCCGACAGCTTCATGCCTTGCTCGCCGATCTGCGTGTCCAGGCCCGCCGGCGATTTTTCCAGCAGGTAGGCGCAGGCGGCCTGTTCCATGGCGGCCGTGATGTCGGCATCGGTGGCGTCAGGCTTGACGAAAAGCAGGTTGTCGCGGATCGTGCCGGCAAACAGATGGGTTTCCTGCGTGACAAAACCGATTTGCCGGCGCGCTTCGTTATAGCGCAGGTCTCGCGTGGAAATATCGTTGTAGAAAACCTCGCCCGTGGCCGGTGTGTAAAGGCCCACCAGCAGTTTGACCAGGGTGGACTTGCCTGAACCTGACGGACCGACAAATGCCACCGTGTCGCCCAGGCCGGCGGCAAACGAAATGCCGTCCAGCGCGTTGTCGGGCGCGCCCTTGTGCCGGAAGGTCACATCGGCAAAACGCAGATGGGTCACCGGCCCGATCCGCACCGGCGATTCGGGCCGGCGCTCGATGGGTTTTTTCATCAGCACCTCGAAATTCAGCAGCGATGCCTCGACCTCGCGCCAGGCCAGAATGACATTGCCCAGGTCCTGCAGCGGGCCGAAAATCGCCACCGATATGAACTGCATGGCGATCAGCTCGCCGGTGCTCAGCACATTGCGAAAGATCAGCCACAGCAGCGCGAACAGGATGGCCAGCTTGAGCAGGCTCAGCGTGGTGCCCTGCAAAAACGACAGCAAGCGTATGCGTTTGACCTTGCGCATTTCCAGCGCAAAGATTTCCATGGTTTGTGCCTGCAGGCGGCGGATTTCGGTAAAGGTCAGTCCCAGACTTTTGATCAGTTCTATATTGCGCAGCGATTCGGAGATAAAGCCTGAATTGCGGTTGGTCTCGCGCACGATGGAGCGCTGCTGGGTCTTGATCTCGCGGCTGAGCAGGCCGGTGAGCCCTCCTATCACCAGCACGCCCACCACAAATACCGGCACCAGCAGCCAGTGCGTCGTGACCGCATACCAGCACAAAAACCCCATGCCCACGATGGCGGCGAAAACGGTATTGATGAAGGTGTTGATGAAACGCTCGCAGTCGGCGCGCAGCTTTTGCAGCAGCGACAGCGTCTCGCCGCTGCGCAGGTCTTCAAACTCCTGGTATTTCAGGCGCAACACCTGGCGCAGGCCATCATTGAAGATCTGCGTGCCGAAGCGCTGGACCACCAGCCGTGTCGCATATTCCTGCAGCGCCTTGGCCCCCCGGGACAGCACGGCAACAATGACCGCCAGACCGAGCAGCCGCAGCACGCCAGCCACCCGTTCGTCGTCGGCCATGCCAGGGCGCGCCACTGCGTAGCCGTCGATGATCTTGCCAAAAATGACAGGGTCCAGCAGTGCAAGTATCTGGCTCGCCCCGGCCAGCAGCAGCGCCAGCACCGCCAGCGCCCGGTGCGGTTTCAGGTAGGTCCACAGGATGTGCATGCGAGCTGACGTGGTTGCTGGTGTGGTGGACAGCCGCGTGCCGGGTCAGGTGCCCAGCCATGGTCCACGGTGATAGGCGCGTGATCTAAAAAGCGCTGGGTGTTGTAAATCGTTTCGCTTGGCGCCGGTGCCGCGAAGGCCAGTCTCGCAAGATGGTAGTCGATCTGATAAAAAATCAACGATCGCCGGAACCAGGAGCCGGGTGCGCAGGTCATTGAGCAGCTATCGCCCGACCTTTTCTGGCTCACGTTTACGCAGGTGTGCGGCATGGATCATCAGACACTGTGCCGCGTCGCAACCGACGGCTACAGCGATAGGTCGTAGTCCACGGTGACAGGCGCGTGGTCCGAGAACTTCACATCCTTGTAGATGTGTTCGCTGCGCGCCAGGGCCGCCATGGCCGGCGTGGCAAGGTGGTAGTCAATCCGCCAGCCGACGTTTTTGGCATAGGCCTGGCCGCGGTTGCTCCACCAGGTGTAGGCATCGCCAGTGGTTTCCGGCTGCAGCCGGCGATAGACATCGACCATGCCTCCGCCCTGGGCTGGCGCTTCCGGTTGTGTATCTTCGGTCTGGCTTAGCAAAGCCGTCATCCAGGCGCGTTCCTCGGGCAGGAAACCGCTGTTTTTCCGGTTGCCCTTGTGGTTTTTCAAATCGACTTCCTGGTGCGCGATGTTGATGTCGCCGCAAAGAATGAATTCACGTGGCGACCCGCCGCATTGTTTGAGCGCCGCCAGGTGCGGCCGCAATTCGGCCAGGAAGCGGAACTTCGCCGCCTGCCGCGCTTCGCCCGACGAGCCGCTGGGGAAGTAGCAGCTGATGATCGACAGCTTCGGATGCAACTTGCGGCCGGGGCTGTCGAAGCGCAGCTCCAGGTAGCGGCCTTCGCCATCGAACTCGGCCGAGGCGTGGCCGGTAAGCACGTCGCTGGGCTCGTGGCGGGTGTAGATGCCAACGCCCGAATAGCCCTTTTTTTCGGCGAAGTGAAAATGGCCTTTATGGCCGGCGATGTCCTCGAAGCGGCCTTTGACGTCGGCCGCCTGCGCCCTGAGCTCCTGCACGCAAATACAATCCGGCATGGACTGGGCGACCCACTCGCCGAGACCCTTGCCGGCGGCGGAGCGGATGCCGTTGAGATTGAGGCTGGTTAATTTGAACATGATTTGGCAACTGGGCTTTAACAATGAGTATGGCGGCAGGGCAGGCAGGCAATGACGATAAGGCGGCGCAGAGCGACTTGGCGCGGGAATTCGTGCGGTTCGCCATCGAGTCGGACGTGCTCAGCTTCGGCCGGTTCAAGACCAAGGCCGGGCGCATCAGCCCTTATTTCTTCAACGCCGGCCTGTTCGACGACGGCGCCAAGCTCGGCCGGCTGGCGCAATTTTATGCGCGGCGGCTGCTCGACGAGGAAGCGCGCGGCGGTTTCGAATTCGACATGATCTTCGGCCCGGCGTACAAGGGCATCGCGCTGGCCGCCGCCGTTGCCGTCGAACTGGCGCGGCTCGGGCGCAATGTGCCGTTCGCCTATAACCGCAAGGAAGCCAAGGACCATGGCGAAGGCGGCGCCCTGGTCGGCGCTCCGCTCAAGGGCAAGGTGCTGATCGTCGATGACGTGATGTCCGCCGGCACCGCTGTGCGCGAGTCGATGGCGCTGATCCGGGCCGCCGGCGCGACGCCCCACGCCGTCGTCATCGCGCTCGACCGGCAGGAAAAAGCGACCGAAAACGGCGTCGATGTGAATCACAGCGCGGTGCAATATGTCACGCGGCAGCTCGGCCTTCAGGTGTGCCCCATTGCGCGCCTGAGCGACTTGCTGCAGTATCTGGACTGGCAAAGCCGCGGCGGCGACTCAAAAAGCGCCAGCGTGGCGGATGCGCAAAATCTGCAACATCAGTACCAGGCGGTGCTGGCGTATCGCGAACGCTACGGCGTCAACTGAAGAAACAAACTTGCGCCAGTTCCTATTTTTCAGCGTCTCATTGGCGGCACTGGCCTGCGTCTTCGGCCCGGCCGATGCGCAAAACATTTACACCTGCGTCGATGCCAGAGGCCGCAGCGTCACCGCCGACCGCCCGATCGCCGAATGCGTTGACCGCGCCCAGCGCGAGCTGACGCCGTCGGGGGTGGTCAAGCGCCATCTGGGCCCCACGCTTACCGACCATGAACAGGCCGCGCAGGATGAGAAAGACCGGCGGCTGGCTGAAAAGCGCGCCCGCGAAGCTGACGAAAAGCGCCGTGACCGGGCGTTGCTGCAGCGCTATCCGGCGCGCCCGGCGCATGAGCAAGAGCGCGCCGCGGCGCTGGTGCAGGTCGATGAGGTCATCAAGGCGTCAAGCAAAAGGCGCGTCGAATTGATCGAGCAGCGCAAGGCGATCGCCAACGAATTCGAGTTCTACGTCAAAGACCCGTCGCGCGCGCCGGCATCGCTCAGGCGCCGGCTGGAGGAAAACGAAAGCAGCCTGTCAGACCAGAAAAAATTCATTGCCGATCAGGAGCAGGAAAAAAACCGTGTCAATCGGCGTTTCGATGAGGAGCTGGCCCGGCTTACGCAGCTTTGGGCCCTCATTGGGCGTCCCTAAATGACCGGCGGCGCCGCCCTTAGCCCAATTTTTTCTTCAGCAACTCGTTGACCTGCGCCGGATTGGCCTTGCCCTGCGTCGCCTTCATCGCCTGGCCGACCAGCGCGTTGAAGGCTTTGGTGTTGCCGGCGCGCACTTGCTCGACGTTTTTCGCATTCGCCGCCAGCACGGTGTCGATGATTTTTTCGAGCTCGCCGGTGTCGCTCATTTGTTTGAGGCCGAGGGTTTTGATTATTTGATCAATTTCGCCTTGAGCATTTGTGCCGCTTGCCATGACGGTTGCCATAGGCACCGTGATCTCTAGATTCCCTGAGACATGCCCTTTCCAAAGAGTGTCTAAAACAGTTTTACCGCCACTGTTGGAAATGGTTCCATCCTCAATGCGCTGGATAAGCCAAGCCAGCTTATCGGGACCAACAGGGGATGTAGAAATGTCAAGACCTTCGTGATTTAAGCGCCGTGACAGCTCGCCCATGACCCAGTTGCTCGCCAGCTTGGGGCTTTTGCTCGCCGTGGCGACCGCCTCGAAATACGCCGCCATCGCCCGGCTCTGCGTCAGCTGGCCGGCGTCATAGTCGGGCAAGCCGTAATCGGCGACAAAGCGCGCCGCCATCGCGCGCGGCAGTTCGGTCATTTCGGCGCGGGTGCGCTCGACCCAGTCGCGGCCGATCACCAGCGGCGGCAAGTCCGGATCGGGAAAATAGCGGTAGTCGGCCGCGTCTTCCTTGGTCCGCATGCTGCGCGTCTCGCCCAAGTCCGGGTCGAACAGCACGGTCGCCTGCCCGATGGCGTGGCCGTCTTCCAGCTGCGCGATCTGCCAGCGGATTTCATAGTCCATCGCCTGCTGCATGAACTTGAAGCTGTTCAGGTTCTTGATCTCGCGGCGCGTCCCCAGCGGCGCGCCGGGCTTGCGCACCGACACATTGGCGTCGCAGCGAAAGCTGCCTTCTTGCATATTGCCGTCGCAAATGCCGATCCAGGTGACGATCTTGTGCAGTTCGCGCGCGTACGCCACCGCCTCAGCGGACGAGCGCATGTCGGGCTCGGTGACGATCTCCAGCAGCGGCGTGCCGGCG
>CAXSGT010000057.1:0-17927 GCA_964236835.1 uncultured Polaromonas sp. | reverse complement strand
GTTCTGCCAGGCTGCGAGGTCGTCTGGATCGTGTGCTCCTGGCCCCGGAAGGTATAGGTCACGTCCCAAAACTCGGTCTTCGCCTGGCTGGGCACGGTGTCGCACTTCTGCACGTCCTGGCCCTGACCAGCGCCTGGCTGCCCGCGTCCCAGGATGCGGTCCACGTTCGCACCCGCGGCGGCGCCGGCGACAGCGCCACCGACCGTGGCGAGCTGTTTGCCCGTACCGCCGCCCACCTGGTGCCCGAGCACGCCGCCGATCACCGCGCCCGCGATGGCCGCGCCGATGTTGTAGTTGTTGCCCGGCGCCTGCGGCTGCGCGGCCACGGGCTCACGCTCCATCCAGCAGCGCTTTTCAGGCGCGGCCACCACGGCGCGCACCGAGGTGACATCGGCCTGGTAGAGGCGCTCGCCATCGCGGCGGCGGTTGTCATAGACCGCCGCGGGCAGCGGCGCATAGCGCTCGTCGCCAACCCGCGCGCTGGCGGCGACGCCCCGGATCGACGAAACCCGGTCGTTCATGCCCATGGCCGCGAGCGACGCGTAGCGGCCCGGGCGCAGCACGACACAGCGGCCGGTAAAACGCACGTTTTCGCACACCTCCCACTGGTCGCCGAACACCACCGCCGAAGACGCCCGGTCATTGAAGCCATAGCGCGTGAAATCATCGATCTGGCTTTGCGCGGTGAACGACTGCCCCGAGAAATTTTCGTCCGCGTAGAAGACCACCTGGGCATTCGGCGGCACGGCCGCCGCGACCGGCGCATAACGGCTATCGTCGATCTGCTCGTTGCGGCCTACGGCGCGAACCGAAGCCACGCGCTGCCGAAGGCCGAGCGCCGCCAGCGACGGGTACTGGCCCGGGCGCAGCACGACGCAGCGCCCGCCAAAGCGAATACCGTCACAAACTTCCCAGAGCCTGCTCGCGACAATCACCGACGCGGCTTTGTCGTTGAACCCGGATTGCCGGAAATTTTCGACAGGCCGCTCGGTCGTGAAGCTCGGACCCTGGTAATTTTCGTTTTGATAGAAACTGACCTGCGCCAGGGTCTGGCCGGCGACCGCCATCGCGGCGGTCGCCAATGCGGCTTTAAACAATGATTTCATGGGTGGGTGTCTCCGGTAAAACCGATGGCCAGCGGCCTATCGATGCATAACAAAACAAAAGCGTCTTAAAAGCAAAAACACTGGCGACTCTGCGTACTGCGAGATTTTCGGCAGCGCTTGATTGCCGCTTGCCTAGTTTATGTCGCGCCACAAAGAATATGGCTAGATCAACTGGTCGCGTTGCTTTATCCAGTGTCTTTCCAGCAAGTGACCTGCAATTCCTCTGACGCTGCACGCATCGTTCGAGCGCGCAACGCCAGTGCGAATTAGCCCCACGATTTCGTGGATATCCGGTGTCAAATAAATAATGCGATAGACAATGCAGGGCAAGCGAAAGCAGCTATTAAAAGCGTAGCGAGCCCAATCTCATGCCTTACGCTTTCTGCGTGCGACGCGGCCCTGCAGCGCCGCGACGGGCTTCCTCCGGTTTCGGCGCAACCCCAGGCACTTTCAACCCAAATGCTTCAGCGATCCGACGGGCGCGATCGGCCGAATCCCTCAATGCCTTTTCAAGCACTTTGGGCGGCGGCCTCAGTAGGTTTTGACTTGCTTTTGCAGTTTGAGCCATGGGCTGGGTTCCAGTACCTTAAGAATTCCGTTGGCAGACGACGCAATCATTTTCGCCTGCTTCGCCGACGAGTTGTCATAAACAGTCCAGTCGTTGGCCAAGGGCAGGTATAGCGTCAAAAAGTTACTCACACTTCGCGCGTAGCGGCGGCGCACGGTGTCTGCCGGCACATCATGCCCACCCATCGCTACACGCAGTTTGACGCGGCGCACCGCCAATGAAGCGCTTGTCAGCGAGAAATAGTAAATCGCCACCTGATACCCCTGCGCCTTGAGCTGCCGCAGAAAAGGCGCGAAGCTGCGGCTGGACAAAGTCGATTCAAAGGCAAAGTCCTGTTGGGCTGCCGCCAGCTCTTTCAAACGCATCAACATGATGCGGCCCGCCCGCATGGCCACGGCGTCGGCGTTGCGTCCTGACAAGCCGCGGGCAATGTAGTCCGCATTCACGAAGGTGTCGATGCGCAGCGCGGCGACGATGGCATCCGCGTGGGTGGATTTGCCTGCGCCGTTTGGGCCTGCGAAGATCACGACGCGGGAAACTTGCGATTTGACCATTTGTTTAGTATTCAAATACGGCGAAGTGACGCGCAATCACAGATTCCGTAATGAATATGGCTGTACCGCCGGCTAGATATATGTAAGTAGCTATAAATACTATAGCGAAACGTTTATCAATCAGAGCAGGTAAAAATCCTGAGGCCACAAAAAGTAGGGGCCGAAGCGCGACTTGGCGACAAACTCCACGCCTACCGTTTCTCCCTTGGGGCTCAGAAAATATTTGTCGCCGTCGAGCACCAGATAGCCCTGTTCTGTCGCGAGGTCTAAAAACTGCGCTGTCTTCAAGCCCAGCTTCTGGCTGATTTTGGACGAGGGAAGCTTCTCTTCGCCATTCACGCTGGCCGGGGTTTTATCGGTTGAAATTTTTTCGATTTCGCGGCTCGGTGCCACCGCTTCAGGCTCGCTGCTGACACGTTCCAGGGAAACACGAATTTCGTCGCTGATCCGAATAATCCGCTGGGCTTCTTCATAAGCATCTTTGTAGAGCTGAGCGTCCTCGTCGCGCCGAATAAGAATGCCCATTTCGTTATTGTTGATCTGGCTGAACTCATATAAGTTCAAGCTGGTGACGATGCACATCTGCTCATTCATATAGCACTTGGCGTGCAGGTTTTTGCAAAAACTGGTGCGGATGAAGGTCAGGCTGCGCAGCCATTCAATTTCCTGCGGCTGCAACTCGCTTTTGCCATATACGATGCGCACGTCGATCTTCAGCCGATTCTTGTCCGCCAGCAGTTCCTTCATCCGGTCGTTGAGCTTGAGAAAGGGGCTGATCAGGATTAATCGGTCTGACGCGCCTTTGATCATTTCTTCGAGGAAGTAGTTGGTTGCGCTTGTATTCAGAAATTTAGCCATAAAAATATATATTACTCAATATTTTCGAACGTTAATTAGATCTGACTCTAATTACTTCATGCGAAGTTATTTTCTGCGTTTATCAACATCACTAGCCTTCGCAGGTATAACCATAAGAACCGGCTTCGATGTAAGTTCTCCATAGCTTTTTTCTTCAAGTTCTGAAGTCACTTGAACAGCCAAAGAATCAAACTCTTTAATAGCCCAGACTAATGCAGTTGTAATAAGTAAATGAAGATTTTGGTAGCGATCTTGTGCAAGCGTTTGAGTTACCACGGTAGAACTAATGATCTTTTCAACCTTATATGGCTTAGTTCCGTTATTAAGAATTGCACCTGCACGCGCTTGGGCATAAGAGTTTTCATCATGAACAAGATGTCGTTTGAAAAAATACTCTTAAGGTATTCCACTTAATTTGCTTTTTTTTCGATTTATTAATGAAGTGTCATATTAGAGAATATTAATTTAAATCTCTTTTAGGTGATACGCAATCTGTTTAGGTATTAAGGATTGAAATAGAAAGTCACTGCGTCGCAACAAGTTTTTGCGCTTTGATCCCAGGAAACCAAAGTTATGAAGTACGTTGTCACTTCGTAAATCTTAAAGTTGTCATTCATGTTGTTTTTCTATATTCCAAAGGCAACAAACCTTCTTTCTTGGCATCAAGCAGAACGATTTCAACAATCGAGCCGTCTGCGGCATAGCTGATGTTGGTGTGCCAGCCCTGTGAAACCTCACGCGCGATTGGCTTTTCAGAAACTCGAATTTGCAGAATGTCGTCGTTTTCAAAGTAAATGCTTTTCATGGTTGAGCTTTCCAGTGTTGCATAACAGTTTTGACCACAAACATATTGTCGATTACGGCGGCTACGCAAAGCAAGTTATCTGTGCGGTCCGGCAAGTGCTTGTAAAGCCAGTAGTGATTGCCGCCTGCTTCTTTCAAGTTGCCGTTCTCAATAATGTCCAGAATCAGGGCTGCATCGATATTCCGTTCTGCCATGCGCAGGCGGGCGTGTTCCGTCAATATCACAGGCAAGTTGAATCGTTTGCTGTGCATCACTTGGCCCAGCTATCCTTCATACCTACAGCTAGGTTAAACACCGGTTTGCCCTGCACATGCTCCACCCGATCAGCCACAAAATACCCATGCCGCTCAAACTGAAACCTGTCATCAGCCTTAGCCGCAGCTAATGATGGCTCAACAAAAGCCCGTATTACCTTCAAACTATTCATATTCAAATTCTCCAGAAAATCCTGACCACCAGCATCCGGAACGGCTTCGACAAACAGCCGGTCATACAAGCGCACCTCAGCTGCCACGCCATCGGCAACGCCAACCCAGGTAATCACGCCCTTCACCTTGACGGAATCCGACCCGGGCGTACCGCTTTTGGTGTCCGGAATCAGCTTTGCGCTTACAGATAGTACATTCCCTGCTACATCTTTAATAGCGCCAGTGCATTCGATGACATAACCGTATTTCAGCCGCACCTTATTCCCCGGAAACAACCGGAAAAAGCCCTTGGGCGGCGTCTCTTCATAGTCGCTGCGCTCGATCCACACTTCCTTGCCGATCTTGAAACTGCGCTTGCCCAGCTCTGCGTGATGCGGGTGAATCGGCGCGCTGCAATCATCCACCACTCCTTCGCCCATGACCTCGTCCCAGTTCGTCAGCACCAGCTTGACCGGGTCCAGCACCGCCATCGCGCGCGGCGCCACCGGGTCGAGCGTGTCGCGCAGCGCGCCTTCGAGCGTGGCGTAGTCGATCCAGCTGTCGCTCTTGGTCACGCCGATGCGTTCGGCGAAGAGTTGCAGCGCCTCGGGCGTGTAGCCGCGCCGGCGCAGGCCGGCGATCGTGGGCATGCGCGGGTCGTCCCAGCCTGTCACTTTGCGGTCGTACACCAGTTGCGCCAGCTTGCGCTTGCTGGTCAGCACATAGGTCAGGTTCAGCCGCGCGAATTCGTACTGGCGCGGGTGCGGCGTCGCAACCAGGCCGCCTTCGCACAGGCGGTCTAGCAGCCAGTCGTAGAACGGCCGCTGGTCTTCGAACTCCAGCGTGCATATGCTGTGGGTGATCTGCTCCAGCGCGTCCTCGATCGGGTGCGCGAAGGTGTACATCGGGTAGATGCACCATTTGTCGCCGGTGTTGTGGTGCTGCGCGCGGCGGATGCGGTAGATGGCCGGGTCGCGCAGATTGATGTTGGGGCTGGCCATGTCGATCTTGGCGCGCAGCACCATCGAACCGTCTTCATGCAGGCCATCGCGCATTTCGCGAAAGCGTGCCAGGTTTTCGGCGACGGCGCGGCTGCGGAAGGGGCTGTCGGTTCCGGGATGGCCGAAGTCGCCGCGATGCAGGCGCATTTCCTCGACGGTCTGCTCATCGACGTAGGCATGGCCGGCTTCGATCAGATACTCGGCGGCGCGGTACATGAAGTCGAAATAGTCGCTGGCCTGGTACAGGTTGGTTTCGCCGTCCGAGCGCCAGTCGAAGCCCAGCCATTTCACCGCGTCCTTGATGCCGTCGACATACTCTGCGTCTTCTTTTTCAGGGTTGGTGTCGTCGAAGCGCAGGTGGCACACGCCGCCGTAGTCGCGCGCCAGGCCGAAGTTCAGGCAGATGCTCTTGGCGTGGCCGATGTGCAGATAGCCGTTGGGCTCGGGCGGAAAGCGCAGCCGCACCTTCGCCGGGTCGGGCTGGCCGGCGGCATGATGCGCCGCGTCGCCCGGACTGCCGCCCCATCGCCGGCCAGCGTAGGTGCCTTCGGCCAGGTCTTTTTCGATGATCTGCCGCAGGAAATTGCTGGGCTTGTGGGGTTCTTTGTCGAGAGGAGCGAGGGCTTTTGAAGGAGCAGGAGAAGTCATCCAGCGATTTTAGGCGGTGAGGATTGCGGTTACATCTGGCTACGCTCTTCACGGCGGATGCGGTACGCCGGAAGCGGCCCAGTGCGTTTAATAGCTGCATGGGCGCTTTGGGCCCGGCTCTTAAAGGAAAACATCATGAAGACAAGCATCAAGACAAATCGATCCATCGCCTTGGCTGGCGCCGCCGCGGCGCTGGCGGTCGCCGCCATGGGTTTTGCCGGCGCGGCGCAAGCCCGCAGCAATGTGTTCTGGTCGGTCGGTGTCGGCGCGCCCGGCGCGATGTTGAACGTGGGAAATGTCGGCTCGGTTTACCAGCCGAGCGCGGTTTACGTGCAGCCCCAACCGGTTTACGTACAGCCGCAATCGGTCTATGTGCAGCCCGCGCCGGTTTATTACCCGACGCGCCAGGTTTATGTGAGGCCAGCGCCTATCTACATGGCGCCGCAGCAGATTTACTACGGCGGGCCTCCTTACGGCCATGGCTACGGCTATAGGCATCATGACGGCCGCTACGTCGAGGCGCCCAGGCCGGTTTACGGCGCCGGTTATGCGCCGGCATATTACCGGCGTGACGGTTACCGGTATTGATGCCGGTGATCATGCAAGCCACGTAAAAAAGCCTGCTTCACGCAGGCTTTTTCATGTCAGGAACAAAGCTTCTTTTCCGACAAGACATAAAAAGAGCCCACAGGCCCGGCGGGATGCGCCGGAGCTGTGGGCCTTAAACCAGCCCGAACGTGACTCGAGGCTGGGATCCTCACCAAGGGAACTGGAGCAATCGAACCGGTCTGTTCACATGGCCTTGTAAAAAATATAGTCGGCCTGGTATTTCACCGTCTGTTTCGCGCCTGAATTGGCGGCGGCGCACGGCATGGCCGGCGCAACGCCGCCCTGCGTCGAGACGCGCTGGATATAGGTGACGCCGTTCATCGCGCCGCTGCCCGTTGCGGGATTGGCCTTGACCAGTTGCATCGGTATGCTGCCGGCGCCGCCCGGCGCCACCGCAACCTGGGTGGCGGTCAGCTTGGAGCCGTCCATGCTTTCCCAGGTGGCGGGCGGGCCGTAGTATTTTCCGACCTGCCTGCCGCCGCGGTCGTTGAGCTTGGCGTCGGGTCCGACGAAAGCCCATTCGAACTGGTCGGCCATGTCTTTTTTCGCGCCGCACTGGTAAGTGATTTCACCGACGCCGACGGTTTCCATCGCGACCTTGTTGCCGGACGGCACTTGCACGGCGGCGGGCAGGCTCGCCTGGGAATACATCGGCATCATCGGCGACATGCTGCCGCAGGCGGCAAGCAGGGCCGCGGCGAGAACTGAAGTTGCGGCGGTGGCGGTGCGCAATAGCATTTTTGGCTCCTGGCTTTGACGTTGAGGGACGCCGGTTTAACACGCCGGCTTTACAAGACACCACAGCCGGCGAGGCTTGCGGCCACGGCAGTCTTGAAGCGAAGTACGCAGCCTGCCCGGTGAATGGATTCAAAAAATAAATCGCAAGGATTGTTCTTCAGAGTTCCAGCCAGCAGCAACAACGCCGGGCGCACTACTGCCCGAATCGCGGCCCTTCGACCAGAAAGCTCAGCTCCTCCGGTGTGCTGTCGCGTCCCAGCGCCGCGTTGCGGTAGGGAAAGCGTCCGAACCTGGCGATGATTTCCTGATGCTGGCGGGCGAAATCCAGATTGCCCTGAAAGCGCGGCTGCAAGGCCGCTGGCGCATCGTCCACCAGCCTTGAAAAGCAGGCGACGCATTGGGCCTGCAGCGCCGCATCCTCGGCATGCATCAGCGGCATGTACAAAAACACCTGGCCGACCCAGGGAAGCTGCCGGTCTTCTCCGCTGCCGAGCGTTTGCAGCACCAGCCGCTGGGCGCGCGGGTCGCCTTCGAAAGCCTGCGCGGTGCCGCGAAACATGTTGCGGGTGAACTGGTCGAGCAAGATGACTAGGGCTAATCGGCTCGCCGGCTGCGCCTCCCATTGCCGCAAGCCACCCTGCACCGCCTGCAGCACATCCGCGCCAAAGCGCGCCTTGATGTCTTCATCGAGCGCCGCGCCGCCGCGAAACCAGCGCTCGTTCATGTCCTGCGTCGGCCAGCCCAGCGCCATGCCATCGCCGAGCCAGAAGTCGAGGACATCGGCGGGCGTGGATAGGGCGGTGGCGGGTGTGGGCTGTGTCATGCAAGGCAGCTTACCAGCGGACTAGCGTTGCCGCCAGAAGCAATAGGACGTGCGCGGCTGCAACGATAATTCAGGCCTCGCAACCGAAGGATTCCGCGTGGACACTGCACTGCTGATCAAAGCCGCCATCATGGGCATCGTCGAGGGCCTGACCGAATTTCTGCCGATTTCCTCGACCGGGCACCTGATTCTGGCCGGCTCGCTGCTGGGTTTCGACGACGACAAGGCCAAGGTGTTCGACATCGCCATCCAGACCGGCGCGATTTTCGCGGTGATCCTGGTGTACTGGCAAAAAATTCGCAGCACGGTGCTTGCGCTGCCGAACGATGGCCAGGCCCGGCAGTTCGCGCTCAATGTGCTGATCGCGTTCTTGCCGGCGGTGGTGCTCGGGCTGCTGTTCGGCAAGGCGATCAAGGCGCATCTGTTCACGCCGGTCGTGGTCGCCAGCACCTTCATCCTCGGCGGCTTCGTCATTTTGTGGGCTGAAGGCCGCCAGCGGCGCAATCCGGCGGTGGCGCGCATTCAGGCGGTCGAGGACATGACGGCATTGGACGCGCTCAAGGTCGGGCTGGTGCAGTGCCTGGCGATGATCCCGGGTACCAGCCGCAGCGGCGCGACCATCATCGGCGGCATGCTGCTGGGCCTGTCGCGCAAGGCGGCGACCGATTTTTCCTTCTACCTGGCGATTCCCACCTTGATCGGCGCCGGCGCATACAGCCTGTACAAGGAGCGGGCGCTGCTGTCGGCGGCGGACTTGCCGTTGTTCGGCGTCGGCCTGCTGTTTTCTTTTGTCAGCGCCTGGCTGTGCATACGCTGGCTGCTGCGCTACATCGCCAGCCACAGCTTCACGCCGTTCGCCTGGTACCGCATCGCTTTCGGCATCGTGGTGCTGGCTACCGCCTGGAGCGGTCTGGTTGTCTGGGCGGCTTGAGCCGCCGTCGGCACGCGTCAGCTTCGACCTTCGCCCAGGCCCGCGAAGTTCAGCAGCGCCGCTTCGATCGCCGCCGCGGTGGCGAGCGGATTTTCCATCGGAAACAGATGGCCGCCGTCGAGCATCATGATGCGCCCGCGCGTGACTCTTTCGGTCAGCGCCATGCCGACCTGCCTCATCTCCACCGACTGGCGCCCGCCGATATACGCGGCGGGGCATTGGAGCGGATGGTTTCTGAGCAGCTGTTCCAGGTTGTCGGGAAGGGTGTTGTAGATGGCGGTTTCCACCTCGCGTTCGAAGCTCAGCAGGCGCTGGCCCTGCGCGTCGCCGTCATGCGTGCCGTGTTCGATGTAGTCGAGCAGCACCTCTTCGTTCCAGCGGACAAACGCCTTTTTGCCACGAAAATGCGCCAGCACGTCTTCACGGCTCAACCATTGCTGGCGGCGCTTTTTGCTGACGCCGCCCGGCGTGACCGACCCGACCAGCCGCGCCCGCTTCGCAACGCTCAGCGCCCGCGCGCGCCAGCCGCCCAGAATCGGCGAGTCGAGCATTACCACGCCTGCAACGGCCTGCCCGCCAAGGACGGGATGACAGGCGGCGCACATCAGGCTCAGGAACCCGCCCAGCGAATGGCCGACGAGGAACGCGGCGCGGCCCGACGCCTGGACCTGCGCGCCGGCGAAATCGGCCAACTGCCGCACCAGCTCCGGCCAGTTGCTGCTGACCGGGTAGCGCGGGTCGTGGCCGAATTTTTCAATCGCCGCGACCTGAAAGCCGCGCGCCTTCAGGCTCTGGAACAGCACGCCGTAGGTGCTGGCCGGAAAGCTGTTGCCGTGGGAAAAAATAATGAGAGGGCTGTCGCTGGAGTTCACGGGCTGGAACTGTGGGGTGGCGGGCCATGATAGGGCTTTTGATCGGCAAGCCAAGCCACCTTGAACATTGGCGCCCGGCCCTACGCTTGCGCGTTCCGGTCGAGACGCCGCATGGTCAGGCTTGCGATGTCGCGCACCCAGGGCTGCTCGGCCCAATGCCGTTTGGCGAAGTCGTCGATCTCCGCCTGATACGTCAGCGACGCGCCGATCATGTCCAGCCCGCTAAGAAACATCTCGCGGTGGCGCGGCGACATGGCGAAAGGAATTACTTGGCGCGGCGTGCTTACCGTCAGGCTTTGCACATCGATTTCCAGGCGCAGAGGATCGGCGCTCGCGCCGGCCTCCGACATCAGGCTTTGCACCGCGGCCTGCGGCAGCATGACGGCCAGCAAGCGGTTGTTCATCGCGTTCGAATAAAAAATTTCACCGAAGCTCGGCGCAATCACGGCCTCAATCCCGTACTGCTGCAGGCCCCAGACGGCATGCTCGCGGCTGGAGCCGCAGCCGAAGTTCGGTCCGGCAAGCAAAATCCGCGTGCCGGCATAGGCGGGCCGGTTCAGCACGAAGTCCGGGCGCGGCTGGCCGTCGCCGTTGAAACGCAGATCCCACAGCAGGCCCTTGTCGAGCCCCTCTTTGTCGATGCCGCGCAGGAACTGCTTGGGCATGATCTGGTCGGTGTCGAGGTTGGCGGTGGGCAGGGTCGCGGCGATGCCCTCGATGCGGTGCGGGTCAGTCATGGGTAGAGCTCCAGCTTTCGCACGTCGGTGATGTGGCCGGTCAGCGCCGCCGCCGCCGCCATCGCCGGACTCATCAGGTGCGTGATGGCGCCGCGCCCCTGGCGTCCTTCGAAATTCCTGTTGGTCGTCGAGGCGCAGCGCTGGCCGGGCTCGAGCACGTCGTCGTTCATCGCCAGGCACATCGAGCAGCCCGGCTGGCGCCACTCGAAGCCGGCGTCGATGAGCACCTGGGCGATGCCTTCGGCCTCGGCCTGCGCCTTCACCGCGCCGGAGCCGGGAACGACCATTGCCCGGACCGACGGCGACACCTTGCGTCCCGCCACCAGCCCGGCGACGGCGCGCAAGTCCTCGATGCGCGCATTGGTGCAGGAACCGATGAAAACATGCTGCACCGCCAGCCCTTCGAGCGCCATGCCGCCCGCAAGGCCGGTGTAGCGCATCGCCCGCTCCAGGCTGGCGCTTTGCGCTCCGCTGGCCGGCGGAATCACGCCTGTGATCGGGATCGCCTGGTCCGGGCTGGTGCCCCAAGTGACGTAGGGCTCGACCTCGCCAGCGTCGAAGCAATGCTCGACGTCAAAGCGCGCGCCGTCGTCGCTCTTGAGCATCGCCCAATGCGCCACGGCGCGTTCGCGAATGTCGCCTTCGATGTCCGGCGCGCGTTCCAGCACATAGGCGACCGCCGCCGCGTCGGGCGCGATCAGCGCGCCGCGCGCGCCAGCCTCGACGGCCATGTTGCACAGCGTGAAGCGCGCTTCGACCGACAGTGCGTCGATCGCCGAGCCGCAGAACTCGACGGCAAAACCGCGTGCGCCCTGCGCGCCGATGCGGCTGATGATCCGCAAAATCAAGTCCTTGGAAGTCGTGCCGACCGGCAGCCGCCCATCGACGCGGATGCGCATGTCCTGCGCCAGCCGGTACACCAGCGTCTGCGTCGCCAGCACATGCTCGACCTCCGACGTGCCGATGCCGAAGCCGAGCGCCCCAAGGGCGCCGTAAGTGGTGGTGTGGCTGTCGCCGCAGATCACCACCATGCCGGGGCGGATCATGCCGTGCTCGGGCGCGATGATGTGCTCGATGCCCTGCAGCGCGTCGTTGGTGTCGAACAGCGCGATGCCGTGGCGCTCGCAGTTCGCCTTCAGGTTGCGCGCCTGCAGCGCCGACGCCGGGTCCTGGATCACGCGCTGCCTGACCGGGTGCGTCGGGATGATGTGGCTGACCACCGCGACATTCTGGCCCGACATCGCGACGTCGCGGCCCTGCGCATGCAGCCCGGCGAACGCCTGCGGGCTGGTGTATTCGTTCATCAGGTGCAGGTCGCAGAACAAGAGGACGTTTTGCTCGTCGAGCGTCGCGACGGTGTGCGAGTCGACAAGTTTTCGGTAAAGGGTGCTGGGCTTCATGGCGTCTCCTGGGCGAAAAAGGGCAGCGCCTGTTCGAGCAAGGCCTTCGGCGCTTCCTCGGCGATGTAGTGACCGCAGGGCAGCGGTCGGCCAGTCACGTCGCGCGCCACGCGCCGCCATTCGTCGAGCGGGCGGAAACACTGGTGGACGACGCCTTGCTCGCCCCAAAGCGCGAGCACCGGTGGCTCGATCAGCCGGCCGGCATCGCGGTCGGCCTGCTCGTGCGCCATGTCGATTCCCGCGGCGGCCCGGTAGTCTTCGCACACGCCATGCGCGGCGCCCGGCAGCGCGATGCAGCGCTGGTATTCGCCAAGGGCCAGCGGGTCGAACGGCGCCAGGCCGGCGCTGCGCCTGCCCATCACGTCGCGGATATACGCGGCGGGGTCGGCCTCGATCAGCCGCTCGGGCAGCGGCGCGGGCTGAATCAGAAAAAACCAGTGCCAATACGCGCGTGCAAACGCCTGGCTGGTTTGCTCGTACATCGCCAGCGTCGGCGCGATGTCCAGCAGCGCCACGCGCCGAACCGCCTTGGGGTGATCCATGGCGAGCCGATGCGCGACTCGCGCGCCGCGGTCGTGCGCCAGCACGTCGAAGCGGTCGAAGCCGAGGCTGCGCATGAGCGCCAGCTGGTCGTTCGCCATGACGCGCTTGGAATAGTTGACATGGTCGGAGGCGCCGGCCGGCTTGGACGAATCGCCGTAACCGCGCAGGTCGGCCGCCACGACGGTGTAGCGCTCGGCCAGGACGGGCGCGACGCGGTGCCAGATGGCGTGCGTCTGCGGATGGCCGTGCAGCAGCAGCAGCGGCGGCCCCGCGCCGCCGATGACCGCCGCAATCCGGACGCCGGGCTCGACTTCGATGCCTCGGTATTGGAAACCGGGAAACAGCTGCTGGGTGGATGCGTTCATGGCGATGCCTCTGGTTGGTTGTCAGCCTGGTGCTTACTCGGCGCTGATGCGTCGGTCCTTGACCAGTTTCGCCCATTGCGGCAGTTCTCGCTCGAGACGCGAGCGCGCTTGCGCGGGCGTGCCGGGTATCGGCTCGAAGCCTTCCTTGAGCATGCGCTCCTTCAGTTTGGGCGAGCCGAGCGCTTCGTTCAGCGATGCATTCAGTTTTTCCAGAACCGGCTTGGGCGTGGCGGCTGGCGCGATCGCCATGAACCAGGTCTCGAAGCTGTACGCTGGCAGCCCCGACTCGGCGATCGTCGGAACGTCAGGCATCAGTGCCGAGCGCTTCGGGCCAGTGACGCCGATGGCCTTGAGCTTGCCCGACTGGACATGCTGCTGCGCCGCCGACACCACTGGAAAGCTCATATCGACCTGGCCGCCGATGGTGTCGATCAGCGCCGGGCCGCCGCCGCGGTATGGAATGTGAACGATTGGCACGTCGGCTATGGCCTTGAACAGTTCGGCGGCCATGTGAAAGGTGCTGCCGCTGCCGGCGGACCCGTAGCTGAATTTGCCGGGCCGGGCCTTCAGCAAGGCGACCAGTTCCCGGGTATTGCCCGCCTGCACGCTCTTGTTGACGACCAGCACATGCTGCGAAGTCGCGACCATGCCGATCGGCGCCAGATCCTTCAGGGTGTCGTAGGGCATTTTTGCGAACAGCGCCGGGTTGATCGCCAGCGACACCGTTTGCAGCCCAATCGTGTAGCCGTCGCCAGCGGATTTGGCGACCGCGTCGATGCCGATATTGCCGCCCGCGCCCGCCTTGTTCTCGATATAGATCGTCGTGCCGAGCGCCTTGGCCCATTCCTCAGTGATGAGCCGAGCCGCGATGTCGGCGCTGCCGCCGGGCGCATACGGAACCACCAGCTTGACGGGTTTATCAGGGAAGGCTGCCGCTGCGAGCAATGGCACCGCGAGCAGCGAGCAGGCGACAACGTGGCGGATGGAAGAATAATTGAACATCAACGGAATCCTTTGCAAGTAGTCCGGTCCGGTGCCGAGTCGAGTCATTGTCAACTTATCATTTAAAGACACAAAGTCTTCCGGGACAATTCATTAGTTCCCGTAACGACCGAATTTATGAAAATCGAGCCGTTTTCCGATCTTTCATTTTTTACCTTGCTCATGAAGCAAGGCAGTCTTGCCTCCGCCGCGCAGGAAATGGGCGTCACGCCGCCGTCGGTCAGCAAGCGCCTGGCCGCGCTGGAAACCAGGCTGGGTGTTCGCCTGCTGAATCGCACGACGCGCCGCATCAGCCTAACGCCGGAAGGCGAGATGTACCTCACGCAAGGCGCGCACGTGCTGGCCGACCTTGACGCGCTTGAACGTTCGGTTTCGGGGGCCAAGGCGCTGCCGCGCGGGCTGTTGAAAATCTCCGCCACCCTGGGCTTTGGCCGGCGCCACGTGGCGCCTGCGCTGTCCGATTTTGCGCGGGCTTACCCGGAAGTCGAAGTCCAGCTGCACCTGACCGACCGGCCGGTGAACCTGGTCGAGCAGGCGTTCGACATGTCGATCCGCATCGGAGAGCTGCCGGACGCGCGGCTGACAGCGCGCAAGCTTGCGTCGAACCAGCGCGTGCTTTGCGCCGCGCCGGCGTATCTGCTGCGCGCCGGCGCGCCCGCCAGTCCGCACGACTTGCAGCGGCACAGCTGCATCTTCATTCGCGAGGGCGATGAAACCTTCGGCGCCTGGCATCTGCACGCGGGCGCGCGCCAGGAGACGGTCAAGGTGCGCGGACCGCTGAGCACCAACGACGGGGAGTGCGCGCTGTCCTGGGCGCTCGACGGCCACGGCGTCTTGCTGCGGTCGCAATGGGACGCGGCGCCCTACCTGCGTTCGGGCCGCCTGCGCCTCGTGCTGAGCGATTGGCAATTGCCGCCGGCCGACATCTACCTGGTCTTTCCCACCAAGGCCAACCTGTCGGCCAAGACGCGTGCGCTGGTTGACTTCATGCTCGAGCGGTTCAAGGACCACCGCGCCGCGGGCGCACACGATGGCGCCGTCTGGTAGAGCGCCGACAAAACCAAACCTAGATCAGCTTGTCCAGCGGCGTGCTGATTTTTTTCAGCACGGCGTGGCGCGTCGCGGGCATTTTCAGCGGCGTGTCGGTTCGCGCATCGTCCCAGACCGGGTCCTCGATGCTGTCGAACACCTGGCGCAGCTTTTCGCCCCAGCTGTTGTGCATCATCTGGTAGTACGGGTTGTCGTTGTCGATGCAGACGATCTTGTCGGTCTCGAAGGCGTCGGCCTCGTACACCACCAGGTCCAGCGGCAGGCCGACCGACAAATTCGACTTCATGGTCGAGTCCATCGACACCAGCGCGCATTTGGCCGCCTCGTCGAGCGGCGTGTCGGGCGCGATCACCCGGTCGAGCACCGGCTTGCCGTACTTCGACTCGCCGATCTGGAAAAAGGGCGTTTCGTCGGTCGCCTCGATAAAATTGCCCGGCGTATAGACCTGGAACAGCCGGATGTTCTCGCCCCGGATTTGCCCGCCGAACACCATCGTCACGTTGAAATCGATGCGCGAAGTCTCCAGCGCCCCGGCCTCGAGCTGATAGACGCGGCGTATCGCCGAGCCCAGCACGCGGGCGGCGTCGAACATGCTTTTGGCGTTCCAGATCGTGATCGCGCCGCCGCCGTCGGGGTCTTCGACCTGCTCGACCTGCAAAATCTCGCGAACCGACTGCGAGATCGACAGATTGCCCGCCGTCAGCAGCACCATGAAGCGGTCGCCAGGCTTTTCATAGACCATCATCTTGCGAAAGGTGCTGATCTGGTCCAAGCCGGCGTTGGTTCGCGAATCGGACAGGAAAACAAGTCCGGCATTGAGCTTGATGGCGACGCAGTAAGTCATGGAGATGTCACGGAGTAAGGGGTATTGAGGTAAGGGACAAGTCTGGCGGGCCGGCGGCGCACGCCAGCTTTTTGAGTTGGTACAGCGCATCGAGCGCTTCCCTGGGACTCAGAAGGTCGGGGTCTATTTTAGCCAGCGCCGCCTCGATCGGCGTTGGCGGTGCCGCTCCCGCCGCCGGCGCGTCGGGCGGCGCAGCGAACAAATCCACCTGGGCGCTGGCCTGGCTTTGCTGCGCCTCCAGCGCCGCCAGCGCGTGGCGCGCATGGTTGACGACGCCGGCGGGTACGCCGGCCAGCCTGGCGACCGCGATGCCGTGGCTCTTGCTCGCGGGTCCGGCCTCGATCTGGTGCAAAAACACAATGTCGCCGCCGGACTCGACGGCGCCGGCATGCACGTTGACCGCGCCGTGGTGCCGCGCGGGAAACGCCGTCAGCTCGAAATAATGCGTGGCGAAGAGCGTGAAGGCCCGAGACTTGTCGTGCAGCCAGGCGGCGATGCCGCCGGCCAGCGCCAGGCCGTCGAAGGTCGAGGTGCCGCGGCCAACCTCGTCCATCAGCACCAGCGACGCCGGCGTCGCGGCATGCAGGATCTGCGCGGCTTCGAGCATTTCCAGCATAAAGGTCGATTGCGCATTGGCGACATCGTCGGCGGCGCCGATGCGGGTATGGATGGCGTCGATCGGCCCGAGCCGGCAGCTGCCCGCGGGAACGTGGGAGCCGATGCTCGCCAGCAGCACGATCAGCGCCACCTGCCGCATATAGGTCGATTTGCCGCCCATGTTCGGGCCGGTGATGATTTGCATCCGGCTCTTGCCGCCGAGGCCGCAGTCGTTGGCGATGAAAGCGCCGCCGCCGGTCTGCTGCAGCCTGGCCTCGACGACGGGATGGCGGCCGCCGACGATGTCGATGCACGGCTGCTTGACAAAGCTGGGCGCGCACCAGTTCAGCGTCAGCGAGCGCTCGGCCAGCGCGCACAGCGCATCGAGCGCCGCCAGCGCGCGCGCCAGCCGGGTGAGGGCGGGGATGAAGTCCTGCAACTGGCCCTGCAATTGCTCGTACAGAAATTTCTCGCGCGCCAGCGCCAGCGCCGAGGCCGACAGCGCCTTGTCTTCGAAGCTTTTCAGCTCGGGCGTGATGTAGCGCTCGGCGTTTTTCAGCGTCTGGCGGCGCCGGTAGTCGTCGGGCACTTTTGCCGTCTGGCCCTGCGTGACCTCGATATAAAAACCATGCACCTTGTTGAACTGCACCCGCAGGTTGGCGATGCCGGTGCGGGCTTTTTCGCGGCTTTCCAGGTCGAGCAGAAAGCCGTCGCAGTTCGTCTGGATGCCGCGCAGCTCGTCGAGCTCGGCATCGACGCCGTGATTGATGACGCCGCCATCGCGAAGCAGCGCCGCCGGCTCGTCCAGGATGCACTGGCCCAGCAGCTCGGCGCAACCCGCCGGCGGACGCAAATCGTCAAAAATAGCGGTCAAATATGCCGTTTGCGCAATATCCACGGGCGTGAGCTGCTCTACTTTTTGTAGCGTTTGCCGCAACGCCACCAGTTCGCGCGGCCTCGCCTGGCGCAGCGCGATTCGGGCGGTGATGCGCTCGACATCGCTGCAGCCCTTGAGCCGGGCGCGCAGCGTTTGCTGCAATCCGCCGCGCAACTCGGCAATCGCGTCGAGGCGCGCGCTGGCCTCGGCGCGGTCGCGGCGCGGGTTCAAGAGCCAGCTTTTCAGCGCCCGGCTGCCCATCCCGGTGACGCAGCTGTCGAGCAGCGAAAACAGCGTCGGCGCGGTCTCGCCGCGCAAAGTCTGCGTCAGTTCCAGGTTGCGCCGCGTCGCCGGCGGCAAATCGATCAGCTCGTCCGAACGCACCACCCGCAGGCCCTGCACATGCGGCAGCGCGCAGCCCTGCGTGTGTTCGGCGTAACCGAGCAGCGCCGACGCGGCGGCATGCGCGTCGTCCAGGCCGTCGGCATTCCACGCCGCCAGCGAAGCGGCCTTGAGCTGCTCGAGCAGACGCCTGGCGCCCAGGGCCGCGTCGAACTGCCAGGCCGGCCGCGCGGTGGCGGCGCAGCGCGAC
>CAXSGT010000056.1:0-18084 GCA_964236835.1 uncultured Polaromonas sp. | reverse complement strand
CAGGGCGTGGTGGCGCGGGTCGATGAGCTGGTGCTGCTGAAGTCGCTCGACGAATTGCTTGAGCAGCTCGAAGCGGCCGGAGCCGCGCAGCCGCTGCTGCTGGTGCTTGACGGCGTGACTGATCCGCATAACCTGGGCGCCTGCCTGCGGGTCGCCGACGGCGCCGGCGCGCAGGCGGTGATCGCGCCCAAGGACCATGCCGCTGGCATCAACGCCACCGTCGCCAAGGTCGCCAGCGGTGCCGCCGAAACCGTGCCCTATTTCATGGTCACCAACCTGGCGCGCACTCTGAACGAACTCAAGGAACGCAACATCCGCTGCATCGGCACCAGCGACGACGCGGCCAAAACAATCTACGACGTCGATCTGACCGGCCCGGTGGCGCTGGTGTTGGGCGCCGAAGGCGAGGGCATGCGCCTGCTCACGCGCAAGACCTGCGACGAGCTGGCGCGCATTCCGATGCGCGGCGCGGTCGAAAGCCTGAACGTGTCGGTCGCCAGCGGCGTCTGCCTGTACGAGGCGCTGCGCCAGCGGCGCTGAAACCCGGGCTGGCCTCAGACCAGCCCGTACCAGCCCAAAAGCGCCCCGGCGCCCAACAGCCAGAGGATATGTATCTTCGTGCGCCAGACGATCATCGCGGCCGCCGCCGTGAGCAGCCACACCGGCCAGTCCTTCAGCGTGCTGCCATTGGCGCTCGCCAGAATCCAGCCGGTCGCGATCAGCAAGGCCACGACGATCGGACCCATGCCCTGCTTGAAGGCGCGAACCGCGCGCAGCTCGCGGTTGCGGTGGCCCCACTGGGCGGCCGCATAAGTCAGCACGGTGCTGGGGATCAAAACGCCCGACAGCGACAGCAGGACGCCGAGCAGGCCCGTCAGCATGCCGCCGGCGTTCAGCCCGACATTCCAGCCCATCAGGGCGACGAACAGCACGTTCGGTCCCGGCGCCGCCTGGGCGATGGCGATCGACGCGTTGAACTGCGCGTCGCTCAGCCAATGGTGCTGCTCGACCAGAAAGCGGTGCATCTCGGTCGCGGTGCTGATGGTGCCGCCGACCGACAGCAGCGACAAGGTCATGTAATGAAAAAACAGGCTGAACCAGTCCTGCGCGCCGAGCGCCAGCGGCAGCGTCTGGCTCACGGCTTGAGCCTTTTGTAGGCCGCGGCGCAGGCCAGGCCGCCGACGCCGAGGAGCACATAGACCAGCGGCCAGCGCAGCCACGCGACGGCAACGAAGCAAACGATGCCGAAAACCACACACAGGCCGATGCCCAGCACGTTCCTGAACAGCGCGCCGGCCAGTTTCAGACCGGTCGCGGCGATCAAGCCGGCCGTCACCGCGCCCATTCCGCGCAGCGCCGACGCGACGCCGGGATGGCCGGCGAATTGCGCGTAGATCAGCGCCAGCAGCAGCACGAGGACGAGCGGCGCGGTGATGATGCCGGCCAGCGCGGCCAGCGCGCCCGGCAGGCCGAAGGCCCGCCCGCCGATCATCAACGCCAGGTTCACCACGTTCGGGCCGGGCATGACCTGCGCCACCGCCCATTCCTCGACGAATTCCTCGCGCGTCATCCAGCGCTTTCTCTCCACCAGTTCGCGCTGCACGACAGTCAGGACGCCGCCGAAACCCTGCAGCGCCAGCAAAGTGAACGACACGAACAGGTCGGCTGGCGACTCGGGGTGAGGATGGTCTGGCGCCGGCAGCGGGTTCATGGCTCGATTATCGCCGCCAGGCCGGCGGGCGGACGCCGCGAAAAAAGTAGGAAAAAAAGTTTATGCTATGAAAAATATAGCGAACTATGCAAGTGCAGCAAGCGACGGGGCACTAAAACATGACCGACATCGTGCCGACCGATCGACGCGCCTTGCACGCCTCGGACCGTCATGCCGCACGAGACCTCGATCACCGCGCCGTTGATCGTTGTTGACCAGCGCGTCGCGTCCATCGCATGGCCGACCGCCCCGCGCGCCCAGCGCCCGGCACTGCAGGACCGCGTCATCGACCGCCGCCTGCACGATGTCGCAGACGGCGGCGACGGCGCCTCCGCGCGCGAATTTCAGCGCGGTGGCGAGCCCGATGCCTTGCGCCGCGCCGGTGATCAGGCAGACCTTGTTCCGGAGTCGTTGCATGGCGCGGCTTTGGTAGAGTGTGGCCGACGACGGCGACTTTAGCGACTTTAATAAGGGGGCGAGGGCGGCCATGGCGGCCCTCCCCGCATCAAGCAGGCGTCACCCAGGCAAAGGCTATTTTCCATGACCACTCCGCTTAAAATCGATTTCGTCTCCGACGTTGCATGCCCCTGGTGCGCGATCGGCCTGAAATCGCTCGATCAGGCGCTGGCGCGCGTGGCCGCTGATATTTCCGCCGAACTGCATTTCCAGCCGTTCGAGCTCAATCCGAAAATGGCGCCCGAAGGCCAGGAAATCACCGAGCACATCACCGAAAAATACGGCATCACGCCGGCGCAGGCAAATGCGAATCGGGAGAATATTCGCCTGCGCGGCGAGCAGCTCGGCTTTACTTTCAGCAGGGCCGACGAGCCCGGCGGCGGACGCAGCCGCATCTACAACACCTTCGATGCGCACCGCCTGCTGCACTGGGCCGGAATCGTCGGCGCCGACAGGCAAAAAGCGCTGAAAGAGGGCTTGTTCAAGGCCTATTTCACCGATGGACAAAGCCCGGCTTCGCACGATGTGCTGGTCCGGGCCGCGGCCGAGGCGGGCCTGGAGCCGGCGCGCGCGCGAGAAATTCTGGCAAGCGGCGAATATGCCGACGCGGTGCGCGAGCGCGAATCGTTCTATCTGGGCCAGGGGATTCACTCGGTGCCGGCCGTGATCGTCAACGACCGGCACCTGATCTCGGGCGGCCAGCCGCCGGAGGTGTTCGAGCAGGCGCTGCGCCAGATCGCGGCAGCTCGATGAGCATGGCGTTTTTCTCGCGACCGCCGCGCGGTTTTCTCCTACACCTGCGGATGGGCTTGCCTGACCGGAAAATACTTGTCGCAGGCAGACCATAACGAGCGTGCTGAAAACTCAGCATTCTCATCGGGATATTCAAGCTTCGGCAATTCCCGATTTGCCTTCAAATATCCAATGAAAAGGAACTACTGCCATGGCGGAAAATAATTCAACGAATATGGGCGGCGCAACCGGTGGCATGGCCGACAACGACGATGTCATCGACACCCTCAACGACCTGCTCGAAACGTCCCGCGACGGCGAGTATGGCTTCAATACCTCGGCCGAGCATGCGAAGTCGGCGGAGCTGAAAACGATGCTGATGCGCCATGCCGGTGAATGCCGCGAGGCCGGCCTGGAGCTGCAGGCGCTCATCAGGCAGCTTGGCGGCAAGGCCGACGACGGCGGCACGGTCACTGGCGCATTGCACCGCGGCTGGGTTTCGGTGCGCGGCACGCTTACCGGCTACACCGACCTGGCGATGCTCGAGGAATGCGAGCGTGGAGAAGATGCCGCCGTGGCGAGCTACCGCAAGGCGCTCAAGCAAAACCTGCCGGCGTCGGTTCGCACCGTCGTCGAGCGCCAGGCGCAAGGCGCGCAGCGCAATCATGACCAGGTCAAGGCGATGCGTAATTCGCTGAAGGCAAGCAGCTAAGTCCGGAAGTCGGCGCGGCAGGTTTTAAAGCGTGGCCAACAGCGAAAAGGGCGGCATGAAGATGCCGCCCTTTTTTTGGCCGGTAGTCGTTTACCGGCAAGCCCATGGCAACACTGTGTTTTGCCGAGCTATTTGCGCTACCTGGATAAACCGCCGCAATCCACCTGCGCGTCGAATTGTCTGCCTTCGCGTGAAAAATCACTGTCGGTCACCTTGCAGCCCGACGCTTTTTCAATCGCCTGCCGCAAGCCCGACTGGCCGGCCGCGGTCCTCGCCAACGCTTTTGGGATGCCGGTGGAGGTCGCCGTCCAGGTGCTTGCGGTGAGCTGGCTCAGCAAATAGGTTTCGCCGTTCACGCTGACCTTGAGTGCCGCGGGCTCGCCGGGTGCAGGCATCACTGCGCATGCGCTCAAGCCCGCGCAAGCCGCCAGGGCAAGGCTTTTCATCGACCGCTGCTTCATGAACGCCTTGCCGCCCACGCTTGAGGCGACGGCTGTTTTTCGAGCGCGCCAAGCACCGCCTTGGGCTCGGGCACCTTCGGCGTTGGCTTGGGCAACTTCGTGTCCAGGCAGCCGCACAGCAGCAGGGCGAAAAAGCTCAAGAAGATAAGACGTTTCATAGTGCCTCCAGACGCGCAGCCACAGCTTGCGCTGGCGTAATAATAGAACGCCGTTCAGAGCCGCGCCAGCGGAATCGGCCAAGTCGGTCAAGATTCGAAACCTACCAGCATTTTGGCGCGGGCCGACCGGTCTGCCGGCAGGGTCGCGCAGCCGTCTCAGGCGGCCGTCGTGAAGCCCAGCGTCTTCATCGCCCCGGTCAAGCCTTTTCGAGACGATTCATAGTCGCTCCAGGGCTGATTGCCGATCTTGAGCCGGTCTGCCAGCGTGGTCGCCGTCCAGTGCGCACTGCCGCGAAGCGCCGCCAGCTCGTCCCATGCCACCGGCACCGAAACACCCATTCCGGGGCGCGCCCGCACCGACCAGGCGGTCGCGGTGGTCGCGCCGAAGCCATTGCGAAGGTAGTCGACAAAAATCTTTCCGAGCCGGTTCTGGGGGCCGCTTTTAACCACGAAGCGCTGGGGGAGGACGCGCACCAGGTGTGCCACGACGGCGCGCGAAAAATCCTTCACCGCGTCGAAGCCATGGTCCCGCTCAATCGGCACGACCACATGCAGCCCCTTGCCGCCGCTGGTTTTCAAAAAGCCGGCCAGTCCGAGCTCGTCCAGAATCGTTCGCACCAGTTGCGCGCCCTCCTGGATTTCCGGCCAGCCGACGCCTTCGCCGGGATCGAGGTCGAAGGTCATGCGGTCGGGCTGGTCGATCGAGTCGCTGGTCGAATTCCAGGTGTGGAACTCGACCGCGTTGAATTGCGCCGCCCCCAGCAGCGCCTGGGCCGAGGGAATTTCGAGCAGTGGCGCATGGCCCGGATCAAGCCGCGGATCAAGCAGTTTGACACCCGGCATCGCCATGCCCTCGTAATGTTTCTGGAAAAAAAGCTCTCCGCCAAGGCCAGCCGGCGCGCGCACCAGCGCGAGCGGGCGTTTTTTTAAATGCGGCAGCATCAGCTCCGCCACGCTGGCGTAGTAGTCGATCAGGTCTTTTTTCGTGAAGCCGGTGCTGGCGTCGACCACGCGCTCGCCGTGCGTAATGCGCATCGCCTTCAAGGCGGGCGCGGCCGCCTGGCTTTTTTTGCGCGCGCTTTGTGGAGCCACTGGAATTTCACGCGTGATGTTTTGCGCCGGTTTATCGGCGCGCAGGCCCTGGAAAACCGCATGCCGAATATGGCCGACGTGCGTCCATTCACCAAAAGCCACCTCGGCCACCAGCTCCGGCTTGACCCATCGGCCCTTGACGGCCAGGGGCAGGTCATAGAAAGGCGCGTGGTCGGTGTGGATTTGCGACAGCCGCGCTTTCAGCTCGCGCAGGGTTTCATCGTCGAAGCCGGTTCCGACATTGCCGGCGTAGCGCAGCCTGCCGTCGGCGTCATGCACACCCAGCAGCAGCGCGCCTAGGCCGATGCGCGTACCCTTGGGGTCGGTATAGCCGCCGATGACGAACTCCTGGCGCAAGCCGGTCTTGAGCTTGATCCAGTCGGCCGAACGCCTGCCCGTGTAGAGCGAGTTCTTTCGCTTGCCGATAATGCCTTCCAGACCGATGCGCCGCGCAGTGGCCAGCAGCTCCTGCGCCGACTCCCGGAAGGTTTCGCTGAAGACCACGCCGTCCTGCGGATTGCGGGCGAGCGCCGAACGAAGCAGCTCGCGCCTTTCGCTCAAGCCGACTTGGCGCAGGTCGAAGCCGCCGTGAAACGGCATGTCGAAAACGTAGTAGGCGATTTTCGATGCGGCCGCGTCGTCGAAGGCGTTTTGCAGCGCCCCGAAGTCGGGAACGCCTTGGCGGTTCATCACGACGATTTCACCGTCGAGCCAGCCGGAGCCGATGCCGAGGCTGGCCACGGCCTGGGCGAGTATGGCAAGTTTTGCGGTCCAGTCGTTGCCGTTGCGCGTCAGCAGCCGAACCGATGCGCCGTCGATGCGCGCGAGCAGGCGGTAGCCATCGAACTTGATCTCATAAGCCCATTCCCGCGGGTCGGCGGGCGCTTCGTTGACCAGCACGGCGAGTTGGGGCGTAAGGGTTTCGGGCAGTGCCGCGCTGGCGGCGCCCTTGGGCGCATCAAGCCCCGCTTTGGCCGACAACGGTTTTTTAACCGCCGATTTTTTCTCCGGATTCTTTTTAGAGGCGCCAGGCTTGGATTTTTCGGCGGCGGGCAGGGCGGCTTCCTTCCCAGGCAACGACCGATCGCTGAGCACGCTGCCCGGCAGGGCTTCGACCACGTCGAACGCCTGCTCGGGCCGGGCATGGCTGTCGCGCTCCTTGATGAGCAGCCAGGGTTCATGGCCAGGTTTGCCGCCGCGCCCGCGCATGCGCACCAGCGTCCAGCCGCCGCTGAGCTTTTCCCCGCGCAGTTCGAACTTGAGCTTGCCGCTTTCCAGCCCCGCGACCGGGTCCCCGATCGGGAACCAGGCGCCGCGATCCCACACGATGACGTCTCCGGCGCCATATTGTTTGGCGGGAATCGTCCCCTCGAAGTCGGCATAGGCAAGCGGATGGTCTTCCACCCGCACCGCCATGCGCTTGATGTCGGGGTCGAGGCTGGGACCCTTGGGAACAGCCCAGCTCTTGAGCGTTCCCTGCAACTCCAGGCGAAAGTCGTAATGCAGATTGCGCGCGGCATGCTTCTGGATCACGAAGCCAAGCGCCTTGCCCGTTCCCGTCCCGCCTTCCGTCGGCTCGGGCGTTTGGCTGAAGTCACGCTTGGCCCGGTACTGCGCCAGAGAATCGTTGGTGGCCATGGCGTCGGGCAAAGGAGATGCCTGGCGGGTCGATTCAGGCCGCCTTGCGCCCGGGCCCGGATAAGCGCGCCGGCGGCTTTGCCGCCTTTTTGGCCGCGGCGGGTTTGGCCGGCAGCTGGTCTTGGCGAGCCGGCCGATCGGCGCGGGGCGCCTCGGCAGCGCCTTTGCGCAGGCTGCGGCGCAGCAATTCAGTCAACTCGATGACCTGGCCGCCTGCGCTGTCGGAAGCCGATTCATCCTCCTCGCCGGGCTGCGCCACGGTTTCGAGCTTGCCTTCCTTGACCTTGCGTTCGACCAGCGCCATGATTTTTTCCCTGAACGAGTCGTTGAACCGCATCGGGTCCCATTTGCCCGCCATGTCTTTGACAAGTCGCTTGGCCATCGCCAGTTCACGGTCGGAGATGGCGGCGGCTTCAGCGCCTTCAGGCGGAAGTTCCAGCGCGTCCGCTGGACGGATATCCTCGCCCCAGCGCAGCAAGTTGAGCACCATTGCCGCCCCGGCGGGCGCCAGCACCGCCAGGTGCTGCTTGGTCTGGATCACCACTCGGGCAACCGCCACCTGCCCGGTGGCCCGCAAGGTCTCGCGCAGCAGGGCGAACACTTTTTCGGACTTGTCGCCAGGCGCGACGTAATACGGCCGCTCCATGTAGATCATCGGGATATCGGTATCGGGCACGAAGCTTTCGATCTCGATCGTCTGCGTCGTCTTGGGATAAGCGCCCTTTATTTCCTCGTCCGACAACACGACATACTGGCCAGTCTGGTACTCGACGCCCTTGACGATGTCTTCCTGGGCGATTTCCTCGCCGGTTTTCTTGTTGATGCGCTTGTAGCCGACCGGGTCCAAGGTGCGCTTGTCGAGCCAGTCGAAATCGACGCCGCTGTTCGACGTTGCCGCATGCAGGGCGACCGGAATATTCACCAGCCCGAAACTGATGGCACCTTTCCATACCGCGCGCGTAGCCATGTTTTTTTTCCGTAAAAGGGCTCGTTCCTAGCCGCCCATGCCGGCCGCGCCCGGCAGATCGTCGGCCGTGCCCTTGACGCTGTCGCGGGTGCGCTTGCCAAGCACGGCTTTGAACGCCGACACGAAAGCCGGAATGTCGCCGGGCTTGCGGCTGCTGACCCAGTTGCCATCGACCACCACCTCCGAATCGACCCATTGCCCCCCGGCGTCTTCGATGTCTTGCCTGAGGCTGGGCCAGCTCGTGAGCTTGCGGTTCTTGACCAGGCCCGCCGACACCAGCAGCCAGGCGCCGTGGCAGATCACCGCGATCGGCTTGCCCTGCCGGTCGATCTGCCGAACGATCTGCTGCGCGTCGGCATCGTTCCGGATACGGTTCGAGTTGACCGCGCCGCCGGGCAGCAGCACCGCGTCGAACTCGTCGCCCTTGGCCTTGTCGAAGGTCATGTCAACGTCGAACAAATCGCCCCTTTGGTCGTGGTGATAACCCTGCACCTGGCCTTTTTTATTCGACAGCAGCCGAATCATGACACCCGACTCTTCAAGCGCTTGCAGCGGGCCTGTCAGCTCGACCTGCTCGAAGCCGTCGGTCAGCAAAATTGCGATATTCAGGCCGCCGAGGTGGTGTTGTTGCGCTTGCGTCATGCTTTTCCAGTCAATTGTCAGTTTACTGTCAATGATTGCGCGCCTTCTTGCTGTCGGCATGCCGGGACCCATGGCGTAGGAGAAAAGCTCAACTTCGTCTGCGCAGCCGCCACCAGCTCGACCAAGCGCAGCCCGTGAGTTGGCGGGGCTTCATTCTGCACCCGGCCAGCGGGTTTGTCCTAGGCGATCGAGCCACGTCCACAGACGAAAATTCGGCTTTACTCAACTCAGGAGCCGCCACATGTCAACACGTCGCCAATTCAGCCGAATTTCCTTTCTTGCGCTTGCGGCGGTGGCGACAGCCGCCGTGACCGGCTGCGGCATGATGAAAGGAGGGTCCGGCATGGGCATGGGCTCGTCGAACATGGCGGCTTTCAGCACGCAGCTGCGCGGGGCCAACGAGGTGCCGCCCAAGGCCGGTCAGGGCACCGGCTCGGTCGATGCCGTGCTGAACAAGGAAACCAATTTGCTGCGCTGGAAGGTTAATTACAGCGGCCTGACCGGGCCCGCCACCGCCGGACATTTTCATGGCCCCGCGCCGGCTGGTGCCAACGCGGGCGTGGTGGTGCCCTGGAGTAGTCCGATGAGCAGCCCTATGGAGGGCAGCGCCACGCTGACGCCGGGCCAGGCAGCCGATTTGATGGCTGGCCGCTGGTACGCCAATATTCACACCGCCGCGAATCCCGGCGGCGAGGTTCGCGGCCAGATGACCTTGCGCAACTGACAAGCCAGTTCTCGAAATCGATAGCCGCCGGCCAGGGCACTGCCTTGACCGGCTTTTTTGCGTTCCCGCGTGTTCGGCAATGGTGCCGTGCCAGGGTCCTGGCATGCTATATAAGTTATAGCTGCTTTCGCCCGCCGATATTGCGTAAAATGCCTATTTGATTGATATTTCCGCTGTTAACGCCGCTCCGTCGCGTCCACGGCTTGATCGCCGAGTAGCCTTTGAGGCGCGCCTACGGGCTTGAAACCGTAAAATCGCGGATAAATCCCGAACCGCGGCCGCCGTTTCCAGGCGAGCCCGACGGATTGCAACAGGCCCGCCCATGAACGCCCCCGTCGATGTCTCCTTTTTCACCCGCGCCGCCAAGCCGCTCGCCAGCTACCGCAAATATTGGGCGGCGCGCTTCGGCACGGCCAGGTTCCTGCCCGCCAGCCGGGCCGAGATGGACGCGCTGGGCTGGGACAGCTGCGACATCGTTTTAGTCACGGGCGACGCCTATGTCGATCACCCGAGCTTCGGCATGGCGGTGATCGGCCGCGTGCTCGAAGCGCAGGGCTTTCGCGTCGGCATCATCGCCCAGCCCGACTGGCACAGCGCCGAGGCGTTCAAGGCGCTCGGCAAGCCGAACCTGTTCTGGGGCGTGACGGCAGGCAATATGGACTCGATGATCAACCGCTATACGGCCGACCGCAAGATCCGCAGCGACGACGCCTACACGCCCGGCGACATCGCCGGCAAGCGGCCCGACCGCGCCGCCATCGTCTACAGCCAGCGCTGCCGCGAGGCCTACAAAGACGTGCCGATTATCCTGGGCGGCATCGAGGGCAGCCTGCGCCGCATCGCGCATTACGACTACTGGAGCGACAAGGTGCGGCGCTCGATCGTCGTCGATGCCAAGAGCGACCTGCTGCTCTACGGCAACGCCGAGCGCGCGCTGGTTGAAGTGGCCCACCGGCT
Source organism: uncultured Polaromonas sp. (assembly GCA_964236835.1). Taxonomy (GTDB): domain Bacteria; phylum Pseudomonadota; class Gammaproteobacteria; order Burkholderiales; family Burkholderiaceae_C; genus Polaromonas. The sequence goes on along the minus strand of CAXSGT010000056.1, from coordinate 7,834 downwards.
GGCCGCAAAGGAGCCAGTGCACAGCATTACCGATGTTCGCGGCACCGCCTTCGTCCAGCGCAGCACGCCCGAGGGCTGGTTCCAGATCGATTCGACCCAGGTCGACACGCCCGGCCGTGTGGAGGAGCATATCAACCCCTACCAGACGACACAGGAGCAGGCCGAAGCCCAGGGCGAGAGTTGCGCGCGCGAAGAAGCGTCCTCTCAAACTGAGCCTGTCGAAGCCGGTGCCGGCCCTTCGACAGGCTCGGGGCGAACGGAGACTCCGCTGACCTTTTTCCCGAACCCGGCGCTTTACGGCAAAGGCAGCCTGAAAGTGCCGCCGCGCGACCGCACCGTCATCCGCCTGCCGAGCTATGAACAGGTCAAGGCCGACCCGGTGCTGTACGCGCATGCGAACCGCGTGCTGCACTTGGAAACCAATCCGGGAAACGCTCGGGCCTTGGTGCAGGCGCATGGCGAGGGCGCCACGGCGCGCGATGTCTGGATCACGCCGCCGCCGATCCCACTTACCACGGCCGAGATGGATTACGTTTTTGATTTGCCGTATGCGCGCGGCCCGCATCCTAGCTACGCCGACGAGAACGGCCGGCACGACGGCGCGACCAAGATTCCGGCCTGGGAGATGATCCGGTTCAGCGTCAACATCATGCGCGGCTGCTTCGGCGGCTGCACATTCTGCTCGATCACCGAGCATGAAGGCCGCATCATCCAGAGCCGGTCCGAGGATTCGGTGATCCGAGAGATCGAGGACATTCGCGACAAGGTCGAAGGCTTCACCGGAACGATTTCCGACCTGGGCGGGCCGACGGCGAATATGTACCGGCTCGGCTGCAAAAGCCCCGAGATCGAGTCCGCCTGTCGCAAGCCAAGCTGCGTCTATCCCGGCATCTGCCAGAACCTGACGACCGACCACGGCCCGCTCATCAATATCTACCGCCGCGGCCGCGCGCTCAAAGGCATCAAGAAAATTTTGATCGGCTCGGGCCTGCGCTACGACCTGGCGGTGCAAAGCCCCGAGTATGTGAAGGAGCTCGTCACGCACCATGTCGGCGGCTACCTGAAAATCGCGCCCGAGCACACCGAGCAGGGCCCGCTGACCAAAATGATGAAGCCGGGCATCGGCAGCTACGACAAGTTCAAGGCGCTGTTCGACAAATACAGCGTGGAAGCGGGCAAGAAGCAGTTCTTGATTCCGTACTTCATCGCCGCGCATCCGGGCACGAGCGACGGCGACATGCTGCATCTGGCGCTCTGGTTGAAGAAAAACGGCTTTCGCGCCGACCAGGTGCAGACTTTTTATCCGAGCCCGATGGCGACCGCGACGGCGATGTACCACAGCAACAAGAATCCGCTGCGCCGCATCACGCGTGACAGCGAGACGGTCGATATCGTTCGCGGCGACAAGCGCCGCCGGCTGCACAAGGCGTTCTTGCGCTACCACGACGCGAACAACTGGCCGCTGCTGCGCGAGGCGCTCAAAGCCATGGGCCGGGCGGATTTGATCGGCAACGGCAAGCACCACCTGATTCCGACCTATCAGCCGCTGACCGACGGCGGCTACGCCAGCGCGCGGCGCAAGAATTCGACGGCGTTGGTGGCGAAGAACACTGCGCCGGTCAAGGGCAGAATCCTGACGCAGCACACCGGGCTGCCGCCGCGGGTAACTGGCGCGGCTCAAACCGGCATCGCATCGACGACGCGAAGGCGACGCTAGGGTTTTTTGGGTAAAAAGGCTCGTAACGCCCGCTGGTTAAGCCTTAATAGCTATTAAAAAAATAGCACGCTCGTAAATCGGCTTCAGGCCGGCTCCATGCCGTTGCGCAGCTTGGCCTCCAGTGCCGCCGGCGAGACCATAAAGTCCAGCAGCCTTCGAACGGCTTCGGCCTGGGTCGAATTCGCCGACAGGCCGGCAGAGAACGTCGTGATGGTCTGGATCGCTGGCGGCAGCGGGCCGAGCACGTCGATGCCGCTCAGGTGGATCAGCTCGCTCGACTGCTGAAAGCCGAGCTCGACCTCGCCGTTGGCGACCAAAGAGCCGACGGGCACGCCGGGCGGCGCCTCAACGATGCGGCTTTCGATGGCGCCGGCGATGCCCCAGCGCTCGAACAGCCTGGCCAGATGCGCCCCGCTCGGGCCGGTCGAGTAGCTCAGGCTGCGCGCGTTCAAAACGGCCTGCCTGAGCGCTTGCTCGGAGCCGACGTCCGGGCGAGGCGCGCCGGCGCGCACCGCGATGCAAACGCCTGACCTGGCCAGATCGACCCGGCTGCCGGGAACGATTTTGCCGGCGTCGATCAATTGTTCGATCGCGTTGGCGCCAAGAATCACCACGTCGAGCGATTCTCCGGCCTGCACGCGCCTGGCCGCGTCAACGCCGCCGACTGACTCGACCGTCACCTGTTGCGCGGAGTTTTTCTGGAACTGCGCAACCAGCTCGCTGAGGAGCTGCCTGGTCGCCATTGAGGAAATAATGCGGATCGTGGATGACATAAGGCCACCGAAGGTTGAAAAGCTCGCCCAAGCAGTCTGCTCGAAAGCGAAATGCTATTTGAGCATAGCGCAACGCTTGCGAGGCGTCGCGGCGCTGTTCGCTGGCGCCTGAGCCGCCAGGCCGCGACGTGCCACTGCGGCGATGAATCACCGTTGCCTCTTGTCATCTTTCTTCACTGTTGACACTGAAAGTCGCCTATGAGTCCGGACCTGTTGCGTGGAATTTCAGTCTTCGTCGCGGTTGCGAAACTAAAAAGCGTTTCGCACGCCGCCGCGGCGCTGCAAATGCCGAAGTCAACGGTTTCGCGCCGCGTTTCCGCGCTCGAGCGCGACATCGGCCTGCGGCTGCTGAAGCGGACGACCAAGAAGGTCGAGTTGACCGACGAGGGGCACGACTATTTCCTGCGCTGCCAGCGAATCATCGAAGAAGTTGAAAGCGCGCACGAGGAGCTGACCGGAAAGCGCCTGCAGCCGCAAGGCCACGTCCGTGCGGCGATGACGTCCGATTTCGCCTTGCGCCTGGTGGCCGCATTGCCTGATTTCTGCCGCCGCTACCCGGACGTCAGCATCGAGATCGACTTGACCACGCGGCGGGTCGATCCGGCGACCGAGAACTGCGACGTGGCGATTTATATCGGAACGCCGCCCGACTCGGGCTTGACATCGCACAAGCTCGCCGAAGTGCCGCTCTATCTGTATGCCAGCCCGAGCTATCTGCAAGGCAAGGACGCGCCGCGCACGCCCGGCGACCTGGCGGCGCACGCCTGCATCCTTGAACGACTGCACAGCATCGAGCCGCAGTCGCAGTGGATGCTGCACAACCAGGAGCAGCGGGCGCGCGTCAAGCTCAATGGCAGCCTGATTCTCAACAGCATCGGGCTTATCCGCAGGCTGGCGGTGGCCGGCGCGGGAATTGCCCTGCTGCCGCAGGACATATGCCGCGAGGATGTTGACAATGGAAACCTGACTCAGGTGCTCAAGGGCTGGGGAACGCCGCCGGTGCCGATCTACGCGCTGACGTCGAGCCGCCTGATGCCTGCGAAAACCCGCGCGTTCCTGGATTTTGTCAAGGCGCAGATGCAGGCGTCCTGAGCGCCACGCAGGCGCAAATTCAGCATCCTGCGCCGGCGTCTCGACGGCGCATGGCTCGCATGCTGCGATGATGTCGCCTTTCACAACCGCCGCCGCCGCAGCGCGGCATCCACCGGAGATTTTCGATGATTTATTCGACGCAAACTGTCGCTGTCAACCAGGGACTGGCGCCCGGCGCGCCCCATCTCAGCCGGCATCAGGTCTGGCAGGGCCTGGTGATGAAGGCGCGCAACGCGTCGGAGTTCGTCTCGGCCATCACGCGCTGCGTGGTGCTTGAGGAATACGCCGATGGCTTGCTGCGCGAAGCCGATGCGATGGGCGACACCTTCCGTGAGCGAATCACTTTTTACCCCGAGCGGGCGGTGGTGTTCAACCGCCTGTCGGGCGAGGCCGACGGCCTGATCGTCAACGAAATCCATGGCGACGGCCAGGAGATGCGGGTGCGTTTCACGTTCGCCCTGCAGCTCAAGGCGTTCGAGACCGGCAGTCCTGGCGAAGCGGACGTCGCCCAAAAAATGGCTCCGACCTATGTCAAGGCAATCGAAGCGACGCTGGCGGCAACCCGGGCGCTGGTGTTGCAGGGGCGACTGGCGTAAAGCGAAAATTCATGGTGCTTCGGTAGGTGTTCCATGAATGGAATACCGATTTGCCGAAGGAGCTACTTGTCCACCTGTGGAAATAGTAAAACAATACAGGCCACGGTCGCGCCATGAGCAGCAGCCGCAACTTACACGAGGCAAATCATGCATTCAAACTTCGGTCGCCCTTCGGGCGGCGACAACGACTCTGACAGTTTCGCTGGCGCTATTCCAAGCGCCGGTGCACCAGGCGCGGCGCGGCGGCGGCTGGCGAAAAAGTGTATTGGTATTGCCTGCGCGGTTGCGGTAACGGCATTTGCCGGTGCCGCGCATGCGCAGGCCTATCCATCGAAGCCGATCCGCGTCATCTCGACCTTCCCGGCCGGCCTGGGTCCGGACACGACGATGCGGATTCTGGCCGAAAAGCTCACCAAGCAGCTCGGCCAGCCGGTGGTGATCGACTCGCGCCCCGGCGGCAACGGCTTTATCGCCACCAGCGCCCTGAAGCAGTCGGCGCCCGACGGCTATACGCTCTTGCTGCTGAGCAACGCGCACACGTCGATCAATCCGTACCTGTTCAAGAACGTGCCGTACAACGTCGAGGCCGATTTCGATCCGATTTCGACGATCTACCGGGCGCCGTTTTTTATTGCGACCGCCGCCAATGGCCCCTACCAGACCTTAAAGCAGCTAATCACGGCGGCCAAAAGCGCGCCGAACAAAGTCAGCTACGGCATGGCGTATGCCGGCAGCCCGACGCATCTGGGCGCCGCCACGTTCGAGCACCTGACGCAGAGCAAAATGCTTGCCGTGCCGTTCAAGGACGCGGGGCAGCTCAACACCTCGGTGGCCAACGGCGAGGTGGACTTCACCATCCTGACGCTGGGCTCGATCAATGCGCTGGTCAAGGGCGGCAAACTCAAGATACTCGCCATTGCAGAGCCGAACCGGCTGAAGACCGAGCCTACGGTGCCGACGGTCGAAGAGGCGGGCGGTCCCAAGGGGCTGACCATCGAATCCTGGGTCGGGCTGGTCGCGCCGCACGGCACGCCGCCCGAGGTGGTGCGCAAGCTCAACGAGGAAATCGGCAAGGCGCTGGCAACGCCTGACCTGATGGAACGCTACACCGTCGGCGGTGTCGTCGCCAGCGGCGCGACACCGGCGGAAATGACCAAACTCATCCAGCATGACAACAAGGTCAATGCCGACCTGATCAAACTCATCGGCATGAAAGTCGAGTGAGCGCCGCCATGACTTTCAAGATAACGCTCCAGCCCAGCGGGCACAGCTACGACGTTGCGCCCAACTCCACCGTGCTGGACGCCGGCCTGAACGCCGGGTTCAACATGCCCTACAGCTGCCGCGCCGGAAACTGCAAGACCTGCCGCGGAAAAATCGTGACGGGCAGTGTCGATTACGGCGGCGCGCACGGCTCCTACTTGACCGATGAGCAAAAGGCGCTCGGCTACGCGCTGCTGTGCAAGGCCAAGCCGCTGTCGGACCTGGTGGTCGAGGTCGAGGAGCTGGTGCTGGCGCAGATCAAGCCGCGCCTTATGCCGTGCCGCGTCAAGCGCCTCACCAAGCCCGCGGCGAACGTCGCGGTGATGCAGCTGCGGCTGCCGATGAACGAAAACCTGATGTTCGCCGCCGGCCAGTATGTCGATTTCCAGCTCGCGGACGGCAAGACGCGCAGCTACTCGATCGCCAACGAGCCGTCGGCCGAGGGCGTGATCGACCTGGAGCTGCACCTCAAGCATTCGGTCGGCGGCCTGTTCACCGACCCGGTGTTCACGTCGATGAAGGAAGGCCAGCTGCTGCGGCTGAACGCGCCGCTCGGGACGTTCTACCTGCGCGAGGAAAGCGCCAAGCCGATCATCTTCATCGCCAACGGAACTGGGTTCGCGCCGATCAAGTCGATGGTCAACTACGCCGTCCGCAAAGGCTTAAAGCGGCCGATGACGCTGTACTGGGGCGCGCGGCAGCTGGCGGATTTGTACATGCACGACGTCGCGCTCGGCTGGGCCGAAGGCGGACTCTTGCGCTATGTTCCGGTGCTGTCCCGGCCCGATGCCGCCGCTGGCTGGACGGGGCGCACCGGCTATGTGCAGCATGCCGTGATGGACGACTTTCCCGACCTCTCCGGCTATCAGGTCTATGCCTGCGGCTCGCCCGCGATGGTCGAAGGCGCGCGCGAGAGCTTCGTTGCGCGCGGCGGCCTGCCGGAAAACGAGTTCTTCGCCGATGCCTTCGTGTCCGAATTCGACACCGCGCAAAGCGCGGCCTGAAAATCGATCAATATTCAACCGCTGGAGATAACTGCCATGAGAATCCAAGACGCACTGGCTCCCTGGACCAACCCCGACTCGGTCGTCAAGCCCGAGTATTTGTCGCACGGCACGCTGGAGTGCTACAACCTGAAGGAATCGCGCCGCTTCTACGAACATTTCCTCGGCTTCGAATGCGTGCGCCACGCCAAGCCGGCGATGGCGATACGCTGCGGCATGCGCTTTCATATCGTCTGCCTCGAAGTCGGCGACCTGCTGCACCCGGCAACCGTCGATAACCATTGGGGCATCGATGTCGGCAGCGCGGCCGATGTCGAGCGCATCTGGAAAATCGCTACCGAGCAGAAGGACAAATACAAGATCCGCGAAGTCCGCGATCTTGTGAAGCAGCACGGCGTGCTGTCGTTCTATATCGAAGACCTGGACCACAACTGGTGGGAGTTCCAATACTACGACGGCACGCAGAACGATGACATGTTCGATTTTGGCGACCGCTATGAAGACTCGGAAATGTCCGCCGTCGCCAGCGCAAACTGAAGAGTCATTGACGGCTTCGCGGCAGCTTTTGCGCTAAAAGAGCGCTGGCACTACTGAATCAGTAGCAAACTATGCATGCTGGATAAGCGCAAAAGCCATTTTTACTCGCCAAAATCCAGTGGCAGGCCGACATAGTTTTCCGCCATCGAGCGCGACGCGGCTTCGGAGTTGACGAGGTAGTCGAGCTCGGCTTCCTGGAGCTTCTGGTCGATCTCACCGTTGCCGGGAAAGCGGTGCATCAGCCCGGTGAGCCACCAGGAAAAGCGCTCGGCGCGCCAGACGCGGCGCAGGCAGCGGGCTGAATACTCGTCGATGCCGGCGGCGCTCTTTTCCTGGTAATACTCGATCAATGCGCTCGCCAGATATTTCACGTCGCTCGCCGCCAGGTTCAGCCCCTTCGCGCCGGTCGGCGGCACGATGTGCGCCGCGTCGCCGGCTAAAAACATTCGGCCGAAGCGCATCGGCTCGGTGACGAAGCTGCGCAGCGGCGCGATGCTTTTCTCGATCGACGCGCCGGTGACCAGCCGGCCCCGCGCGTCCGGGTCCAGGCGCAGCCGAAGCTCGCGCCAAAACGCGTCATCGCTCCAGTTCTCGGCCTTGTCGGTCAGCGGCACCTGCAGGTAGTAGCGGCTGCGCGTCTGGCTGCGCTGCGAGCACAGGGCAAAGCCGCGCGGGCTGTTGACATAGATGATTTCCTCATGCACCGGCGGCGTGTCCGACAGCACGCCGAGCCAGCCGAAAGGGTAGATTTTCTCGAACTCCCGGATCGCATCGGGCGGCGCGCTGGCGCGGCAGACGCCATGAAAGCCGTCGCAGCCGGCGATGAAGTCGCAGGTGATTTCATGGCTTTGC
>CAXSGT010000055.1:0-18269 GCA_964236835.1 uncultured Polaromonas sp. | reverse complement strand
CCCGGTCGATACCGGCGCAGCCGAGCACGATGTGCGCCTGCTCGGTGTCGCGGTGCCGGATCAGCGTGACCGGCTTGCGCGGTCGGCGGCCCCCGGCCGAGCTCCGCTTGGGGGCGGGCGCGGCGGTGCCGCCGGAGTCTGCAAAGCCGCCTGCACCAGGCGGGCGAAATAGTCTTTGAGTTTGACACCCTCTAGCGCGGCGCGGGCCTTGAGCTCACGCATGAGGGGGTCCGGTAGGTCAACGGTGGTACGCATAAAAGCATTTTTGCATAAAAACAGCTTCTGCATGCGGGAGATTCAACGCGGAGAAGAGAAGCGCGCGGAGGACGCTGAGGAAGAATTTTTTCTGGAATTCATTCATACGATATTGCGTCTTCTCTGCTCCGCGTCCTCCGCGTGCTCTTGCCCTCCTCCGCGTTGAATTCCCCCGTGTTTTGCAGCTTTTGCGCAATAACGGCGGGCGCAACCAGCTATGAAATAAACAGCATCGAGCTATTTCATCGCCTCCGCCGGCCGCCGCGCCTTGACATAGGCGTCGCTGGGCATATAGGCCCTGCCGTCGGCGTAGCGCCACTGCACCATGGTCCCCTTGCTGCCACGCAGGTCGAGCTTGCCGACATAGGCGCCCATCGTCGATTGCTGGTCGATGGCGCGGAACTCGGCCGGGCCGAACGGCGTCGAGAATTTCAGGCCGCGCAGCGCCGTCACCAGCTTTTCGTTGTCGAGCGAATTGGCTTTTTTGATGGCGGCAAAAATAGCCTGCATCGTCGAGTAGCCAACGACCGAGCCGACTTTCGGATATTCTTTGAAGCGTCGGTAGTAGTTGGCGGCGAAGCTGGCGTGTTCGCGGGTATCGATCTGGTCCCAGGGGTAGCCGGTGACGATCCAGCCCTTGGGCGTTTCGTCCTTCAGCACGTCCAGGTACTCCGGCTCGCCCGACAGCATCGACACCACCGGCGTTTTCGGGAAAATGCCGCGCTGATTGCCTTCACGTACGAGCTTGGCCAGGTCGGCGCCGAAGGTCACATTGAAAATCGCGTCGGGCTTGCTTTGCATCGTGCTTTGCAGCGTGGTGCCGGCTTCGAGCTTGCCGAGCGCCGGCCACTGCTCGCCGACGAATTCCACGTCTGGGCGCTTGGCCTTGAGCAGCTCCTTGAAGTTGGCGACCGCGCTCTGGCCGTATTCGTAGTTCGGCGCGATCGTCGCCCAGCGTTTTGCCGGCATTTTGGCCGCTTCCTCGACCAGCATCGCCGCCTGCATATAGGTGCTCGGGCGCAGCCGGAAGGTGTAGCGGTTGCCCTTGTCCCAGACGATGGCGTCGGTCAGCGGCTCGCTGGCGATATAGACTTTCTTGTTTTTCTGCGCGTGGTCGGCCAGCGCTAGGCCGACGTTCGACAAATAGCCGCCAGCCAGCACATCGACGTTTTCCCGCGACGTCAGCTCGATCGCATGGCGCAGCGCCTCTTCGGGCTTGCCGGCGTCGTCGCGGGCGATGACCTCGACCTTGCGGCCGAGCAGGCCGCCGGCCAGGTTGACTTCTTCGACCGCCAGCTCCCAGCCCTGGCGATACGGCAGCGTGAACTGCGGAATCGTCGAGTAGCTGTTGATCTCGCCGATCTTGATGGATGCATTGTTGGACGCCGCCTGCGCGGCCAACGCGCATGACAGCAGCACGCCGCCGAGCAGCGCGGATTTCATAAGGTTCACGGTTTTCTCCAGAAGTAAGCCATTCGCATGCCAAGTCGGCAGCCACACAACGCGCCATCGCGAAAATGGCCGACTGTACCTGTACTGCGCTTGCCGCGTTGCGGCATTCGCTCGCCAGTCGCAAGCCACCGGACTTGCAAGGTCAAGGAAGAAAATTCGTCGAGAACGTGTGACCGAACTGTTAAATAAGCTTATTCGCATAAAGGAAGAACAAATCTGTAGTTTGTTTTTATAAGGGACAACCCTATATTGAAAGGCTATGCATGAATTCGTCTTTATATTCGCCGGTTTCGCAGTGGGTCTGGTCGTCGGCCTGACAGGCGTCGGTGGCGGCTCGCTGATGACGCCGCTGCTGATCTTCGTTTTCGGCGTCAAGCCGCATCTGGCGATCGGCACCGACCTGCTGTTCGCCGCCTTCACGAAAATGAGCGGCACCGCCAGCTTGGCGCGCGCCCGCGTGATCGACTGGAAAATCGTCGGCCGAACGGCTCTGGGCAGCATTCCGGCGGCGCTGGCGACGCTTTACGTGTTGCACCGCCTCGGCCCGGCGAATCCGGCCACGCAGGCCGTCATGACGACGACGCTTGGCGTCGCGCTGCTGCTGACCGCCGCCGCAACGCTCTACAAAGCGCTGCGCGGCAATACGCCGCCGCCCCGGATCGCGCCCGACGCGCTGGCGCAGGCGGTGCAATCGCGCCACTGGGCCTTGCCGGTGCTGTTCGGCGCGGTGATCGGCACGCTCGTCACGCTGACCTCGGTCGGCGCCGGCGCCATCGGCGTGATCGTGCTGATGCTGCTTTACCCCGCGCTGCCGCTGCCGCGCATCGTCGCCGCCGACATCGCGCACGCGGTGCCGCTGACGCTGGTGGCGGGCCTGGGCCACGCGTCGATCGGCTCGGTCGATTGGCCGCTGCTCGGCTGGCTGCTGGCGGGCTCGTTGCCCGGCATCTGGATCGGCTCGGAGCTGATGCGCAAGACGCCCGACCGCGTGATCCGCTCGCTGCTGTCGCTGCTGCTCGCCTACGCCGGCGTGAAACTAATCTCGATCTGAATTCTTCGGTCTAATACGCACCCTCTTCATTCGATTTCCGAGATCCATGTACCACTACACCGAATTCGACCGCCAGTTCGTCAAGGCGCGCGCCGCGCAGTACCGCGACCAGCTCACGCGCTGGCAGGCCGGCCAGCTGCCGGAAGACGAATTTCGCCCGCTGCGGCTGCAAAACGGCTGGTATGTGCAGCGCTATGCGCCGATGCTGCGGGTCGCGGTGCCGTATGGCGAACTCTCCAGCGCGCAGCTGCGGGTGCTGGCCCGCGTCGCCCGCGAGTACGACCAGCCGACTCCGGCGCTGATCGAAGGCGCGCAAGCGGCGCAGGACAAGCTGGGCGCGATTGCGCTGAAAAACGGCCCCTCGGTGCACAGCAAACTGACCAAGGGCTACGGCCACTTCAGCACGCGCCAGAACGTGCAGTACAACTGGATACCGCTGGACAAATCGGCCGACGTGATGGACCTGCTCGCCAGCGTCGATATGCACGGCATCCAGACCAGCGGCAACTGCATCCGCAACATCACCAGCGACGCCCTCGCCGGCATCGCGGTCGATGAAATCGCCGACCCGCGGCCGTTCGGCGAAATTTTGCGCCAGTGGAGCACGCTGCATCCCGAATTCGCGTTTTTGCCGCGCAAGTTCAAGATCGCCATCAGCGGCGCCAGGGAAGACCGCGCCGCCATCGGCTGGCACGACGTGGGGCTGCAGCTGCTGCGGGGCGATGCCGGCGAACTCGGCTTCAAGGTGCTGGTCGGCGGCGGCATGGGCCGCACGCCCGTGATCGGCACGGTGATCCGCGAATTCTTGCCGTGGCACCAAATCATGAACTACCTCGAAGCCGTGGTGCGCGTCTATAACCGCTACGGCCGGCGCGACAACATCTACAAGGCGCGAATCAAGATCCTCGTGAAAGCCGAAGGCCAGAAGTACATTGACGACGTCGAGGCCGAGTACCAACAGATCATCGAGCACGACGGCGGCCCGCACACCATCACGCAGGCCGAATACGACCGCGTCGCGGCGTGCTTCGCGCCGCCGGTGCTGGGCGACGCGACGCATGATGCCGATGCTCTGCCCGTAGCTGCCGAAGACGCCGTCGAATACGGCCGCTGGCTCAGGCAAAACGTCGCGCCGCACCAGTCCCCCGAGCTGCGCGCGGTGACGCTGTCGTTCAAGCGACTCGGCCAGGCGCCGGGCGACGCCACTGCCGACCAGCTCGACATCGCCGCCGACATCGCCGAGCGCTTCAGCGCCGGCGAAGCGCGCGTGACGCATGAGCAGAACCTGCTGCTGCCGTGGGTGCGCGCAGGCCAGCTGCCCGAGCTGTGGCGCGCCGCGCGCGCCGCCGGCTTCGCCAAGGCGAACATCCATTTGCTCACCGACATGATCGCCTGCCCCGGCGGCGACTTCTGCGCGCTCGCCAACGCACGCTCGATCCCGATCGCCGAGGCGATTACCGAGCGCTACCAGGACCTTGACGAGCTGCACGACATCGGCGAGATCGACCTGCACATCAGCGGCTGCATCAACTCGTGCGGCCATCACCACAGCGGCCATATCGGCATTCTGGGCGTCGACAAGGACGGCAAGGAGTGGTACCAGGTGTCGCTCGGCGGCTCGGACGGCTCTACCCTGTCCGGCCCGGCGGTGGGCGGCAAGGCCGTCGGCCCGTCGTTTTCGGCGGCCGAAGTGCCCGAGGTGATCGAAGCCGTGCTGCAAACCTATCGCCAGCAGCGCGAAGGCCGCGAAACCTTTATCTCGACCTTGCGCCGCGTCGGCGCCGAGCCGTTCAAGCTCGCCGCCAACGGCGCGCGTTTCAGCGCCGGCCGGGCGCATGGCGCCGAGCTTGCCAGCGCCTAAACCTTTCTGCATTTGACTACTATGAAATTAATAGCTGCCAACGCACAGTCAGAAAGCGCTGAAGGCCAAAATGTCATCGAATTGGCGAACGACGCCGACCCGCTGGCGCTGGACTTGGGCGGCGTCGATCGAATCGAGCTGAATTTCCCGAAATTCACCGATGGCCGCGCCTTCAGCCAGGCTTTCCTGCTGCGCCGCCGGCGCGGCTTCCACGGCGAAATCCGCGCCGTCGGCGACGTGCTGGTCGATCAGCTCGCGCAGATGGAGAGGAGCGGCTTCGACGCGGCGGTACTGCGAGCCGACCAGGACCTGGATGTCGCCCGGCGCGTTCTGGCCGCGTATCCGGGCTACAGCGTCGGCATTTACCAGGGCGACGCGGTCGATGTGCGGCCGCACTTCGCCGCCGCCCCAGTTTGAGAGGAAATCATTCCATGAGCGCCATTTCCCTTTACGCCAAGCCATCGCCCGATTACGCGCAAAAGTTGCAGCGCAGCCTGGCGCTGATTAAATCCGCAGCCGCCATTTACTCGCCGCTGACGCAGGCGTCGAGCCTGGGCGCCGAGGACGTGGTGGTGACGCACCTGCTGCATGAAACAGGCATTGGAGGCGCAAGCATTTTCGTGCTCGACACCCGCATGCTGCACGCCGAGACGCTGGCGCTGATTGGCCGCATCGAAGCGCGCTACCAGCGCAAGATCGACGTTTACCAGCCCGACGCGGGTGTGGCCGCCGCCTTTGTGCAGGCCAACGGCGCCGACGCGATGTACAAAAGCCTGGCGCTGCGCAAGGAATGCTGCGGCTTTCGCAAGATGGAGCCGCTCGAGCGCGCGCTGGCCGGCAAGAAAGGCTGGCTCACGGGCTTGCGCCGCGAGCAGTCGGCCGCGAGAGCCGAGGTGCATGACATCGAGCAGCAACCCGAGCGCGTAAAAATCAACCCGCTGGCCGACTGGACGCAGGGCGACGTCTGGCACTGCATCGCCGTCAACGCCATTCCCTACAACCCGCTGCACGACCGGTTTTTCCCCAGCATCGGCTGCGCGCCGTGCACCCGCGCCGTGACGCTCGGCGAGGATTTCCGCTCGGGCCGCTGGTGGTGGGAAAACGAAAGCGCCAAGGAATGCGGGCTGCACGTCGCCGCCGACGGCACGCACGAAGCGCAGGAGCCCGCCGCGTTCGAGCCGCTTTCAAGTCTGCTGCCACCGTCCGCTTCCAACATCATTCCCATCAAGGAGATCGCCGCATGAACGCCAGAGCCGATTCCCAGCTGCTCGCCACGCTGAGCAATTCGCACCTCGACGCGCTCGAGGAGGAAACCATTTTCATCCTGCGCGAAGTCGCCGCCGCCTTCGAGCGCCCGGCGCTGCTGTTTTCCGGCGGCAAGGACTCGCTGGTCATGCTCAAGTGCGCTGAAAAAGCGTTCGGTGTCGGCCGCATTCCGTTTCCGCTGCTGATGATCGACACCGGCCATAATTTTCATGAAGTCACCGACTTCCGCGACGCGCGCGCCAGGGAGCTTGGCGCCGAGCTGATCGTTCGCCATGTCGAGGATTCGATGCGGCGCGGCACGGTGCGGCTGGCGCATCCGGGCGAGTCGCGCAATGTGCACCAGTCGGTCACATTGCTCGAGGCCATCGACGAGTTCGGCTTCGACGCGCTGATCGGCGGCGCGCGCCGCGACGAGGAAAAAGCGCGCGCCAAGGAGCGCATCTTCTCGCACCGCGACAGCTTCGGCCAGTGGCAGCCCAAGGCGCAGCGCCCCGAGCTCTGGACGCTGTTCAACACCCGGCTGCAGCCCGGCGAGCATTTTCGCGTGTTCCCGATCTCGAACTGGACCGAGCTCGACGTCTGGCAGTACATCGAACGCGAGCACATCGAATTGCCGTCGCTTTACTACGCGCACCAGCGCAAGGTCGTCGAGCGCAAAGGCCTCCTGGTGCCGGTGACCGACCTGACGCCGGCGCGGGACGGTGAACAAATCGTTGAAAAAACCGTGCGTTTTCGCACCGTCGGCGACATCACCTGCACTTGCCCGGTGGACAGCGCCGCCGCGACCGCAGCCGAAATCGTGATCGAAACGCTGGCCGCCGATGTCAGCGAACGCGGCGCGACGCGAATGGACGATAAAACCTCGGACGCGTCGATGGAAAAGCGCAAGAAAGACGGGTATTTCTGATGGATACTATGGATTTGATAGCTGGAGAGTTAATACCAGCGGGCGGAAATGGCCAAAATGACCTGAAATCCGGGCTGAAATTCATTACCTGCGGCTCGGTCGATGACGGCAAGAGCACGCTGATCGGCCGGCTGCTTGTCGATAGCAAAGCGGTGCTGGTCGATCACCTCGCAGGCGTGCAGCGCGCCGGCGAGACCGATTTGGCGCTGCTGACCGACGGCCTGTCGGCCGAGCGCGAACAGGGCATCACGATCGACGTCGCCTACCGCTATTTCGCCACCGAAAACCGCAAGTTCATCATCGGCGACGCGCCCGGCCACGAGCAGTACACGCGCAACATGGTGACGGCCGCGTCCAGCGCCGACGCCGCCGTGGTGCTGGTCGACGCGACCAAGCTCGACTGGCAAAACCCGGCGCTGGAGCTGCTGGCGCAGACCCGCCGGCATGCGCTGCTGGTGAATCTGCTGCGCGTGCCGTCGATCGTGTTCGCGGTGAACAAGCTCGACGCCGTCGATGACCCGACGCTCGCTTTCCAGAACATCGCCGGCGCGCTGGCCGCTTTCGCGCAGGCGGCGAAAATTTCGGTTCGCGCGACGGTGCCGGTGTCGGCGCTCAAGGGCTTCAACATTGTCGATGGCAAGCCGGGCTGGTGCGGCTACGACGGCCCGTCGCTCCTGGGCCTACTGGAAACGCTGCCGGGCACGCCGGCCGAAACCACCGAAGCCTTTTCCTTTCCGGTGCAATGGGTCGAAAAATTTTCCGCCTCGTCCGATACGTCGCAGAGCCGGCGCGTTTTCTGGGGCCGCGTCGCCACCGGCGGCGTCGCGCCGGGCCAGAGTGTGACGCTGCTGCCGAGCGGGCAAAGCGCCATCGTCGCGCAGGTACTCGATGCGACCCGCGTGCCGCGCGCCATCCTGGCGGGCCACAGCGCGGGCATCGTCCTCGACCGCGAAGTCGATGTCTCGCGCGGCGACTGGCTGCTGGCGCCAGGCGCCTTCACGCCGTCGCGCGAGCTCGAGGTCACCGTCGCCTGGATGGACGATGAGCCGCTGGTCGCCGGCCGCGTGTACTGGGCGCTGCAGGGCCACCGCTGGGTTAAGGCGAAGGTCAAGCGCATCGTTCACAAGCTCGACGTCAACACCCTCGCCGAGCAAGACGCGAGCGAGCTGCCGGCCAACGCCATCGGCCACATCGAGCTCAGCCTGCAGGAGCCGCTGGTCACGCTGCCGTTCACGCGGTCGCGCATCCTGGGCTCGCTGGTGCTGGTCGATACGGCGACGCACCGCACGTCCGGCGCGGCGCTGGTGCTGTGACAGGGCGATCACGCGCAGTTGCCGACCCAGTGAGCCGAAAGCTCTTAAAATCAAGGGTTTTCACCGACCGCCAAGAACACCATGACCCATGTCGTCTCCGATTCCTGTATCCGCTGCAAGTACACCGACTGCGTCGATGTCTGTCCGGTCGATTGCTTTCGCGAAGGCCCGAACATGCTGGTGATCGACCCGGACGAGTGCATCGACTGCGCCGTCTGCATCCCGGAGTGCCCGGTGAACGCGATCTACGCCGAGGAAGACCTGCCGGCCGAGCAGTTGCACTTCGTCAAGCTCAATGCCGAGCTGAGCCAGGCGGCGGGCTGGAAAAGCATTACCAAACGCAAGGCCGCGCCGCCCGACGCCGACGACTGGAAAGACAAGAGCGACAAGCTTTCCGAACTGGTTCGCTGAGCGTTTGGCCCGTCCTCGAACCCTTATAAATCAGACCCAAAAAAACATGGAACCTCAACTGAGTCAAGAAGTGATCGACACCGCCGCCCGGCATGACGGCCCGATCGAGACCGACGCCGTCATCGTCGGCGCCGGCCCCGTCGGCCTGTTCCAGGTGTTCGAGCTCGGCCTGCTCGAGATCAAGGCGCATGTCATCGACTCGCTGGCCTATCCCGGCGGCCAGTGCATCGAGCTCTATCCCGACAAGCCGATCTACGACATTCCGGCGGTGCCGGTCTATACCGGCAAGGAGCTGACCGACAACCTGCTCAAGCAGATCGAGCCCTTCGGCGCGACCTTTCACTACGGCCAGGAAGTCAGCGTCGTCGAAAAGCGCGAAGACGGCCGCTTTGATGTCGAAACCTCCAAGGGCGCGCGCTTCCTGACGAAGACGATCTTCATCGCCGGCGGCGTCGGCGCTTTTCAGCCCAAGCTGCTGCGCGTCGAAGGCCTGGACAAATTCGACGACAGCCAGCTGTTTTACCGAGTCAGGAATCCGGCCGACTTCGCCGGGAAAAACCTGGTGATCGTCGGCGGCGGCGACTCCGCGCTTGACTGGGCACTCAATTTCGTCGCCGAAGGGCCGAACAAGGCCGAAAGCGTGATCCTGGTCCACCGCCGCGACGGCTTCAAGGCGGCGCCCGCGAGCGTCGCGAAGATGAAGGAGCTTTGCGACGCCTACGAGATGCAGTTCATCGTCGGCCAGGTGACAGGCTATGACGAAAAGGACGGCAGGCTGGCCGGCGCAAAAGTCACCGGCGCCGACGGCGTGACACGCATCGTGCCGCTCGACGTGCTGCTGGTGTTCTTCGGCCTGTCACCCAAGCTCGGGCCGATCGCGCACTGGGGACTCGACATCGAGCGCAAGCAGCTCAAGGTCGATACCGAGAAGTTCTCGACCAATGTTCCGGGGATTTTCGCCGTGGGCGACATCAACACCTATCCAGGCAAGAAAAAGCTGATTTTGAGCGGCTTTCACGAGTGCGCGCTCGCCGCCTTCGGTGCCGCGCCCTTGATTTTTCCCGACAAGAAAATCCATTTGCAATACACCACGACCAGCCCCAAGCTGCACAAGGTGCTGGGGGTCGAAAGCCCGGTGTTCGACTGACGTGGCGTGGCGAGTCGTCATAGCCCGCGGCCGGCGGGCTTTTTTACGCCAGAGCGTGCCTTCAACCCAGGGGCAAGAGTCTCATGGGCAGCGGCGCGTGGCCGTGATTCAACGGACCGCCGCCGGCGCCGGTGCGGACCCTGGCGCCCGCCTCCAGCGCCGCCCGCACATAGCCGCGCGCCGCCTGCGCGGCTTCGAGCAGGCTCGCGCCGAGCGCCAGGTGCGCGGCAATTGCCGACGACAGCGTGCAGCCCGTGCCATGCGTATTGGCAGCGTCAATGCGCGGCGCGCGCATCCAGTGTGCTTCGCCGCTTGGCAGGATCAGCAAATCGCTGACCACGCCGCCGGCCAGATGCCCGCCCTTGAGCAGCACCGCGGGGGCGCCCATGGCCCGCAGCTCGCGCGCCGCCGCTTCCATCGCGGCTTCGCTGTCAACGATGCGCCCGACCAGCAGCGACGCTTCGTCCAGATTGGGCGTGACGACGGCGGCGCGGCAGAAAAGCTCGCGCGCCAGCAGCTCGACGGCCTGGCTGTCGAACAGCCTGGCGCCGCTGGTGGCGACCATGACCGGATCGAGCACCACATTGCAGAGGCCGTGGCGGTCGATCGCCGCGGCCACCGTCCGCACAATCTCGGGTGCATGCAGCATGCCGATTTTCACCGCATCGACGCCGATGTCCTCGACCACCGCATCGATCTGGTCGCGCACGATGTCCGGTGGGATGCCATGGATCGCGCGCACGCCCAGGGTATTTTGCGCGGTCAACGCCGTGATCGCCGTCATGCCATAACACCCCAGGGCGGCAAAGGTTTTCAGGTCGGCCTGGATACCGGCTCCGCCACCGCTGTCGGAGCCGGCGATCGCCAGCAGCCGTGAATACTCGAATTCAAAAGGCTGGTTGATCATCGGCTCGAATCTTTAAAAGTCTCTGGCAAGCAGGCTCATTTTCCGCAGGGAAAAGCACAGGCAGGCATTCCCGGAGCCGCGCTTTGATTCATACTGGCGCCCGAACGCATTAATGAAACCGGAAAACCATTCATGAGCAAAACCTCGATCGATAAAAACAAAATCAAGTTTCTTCTGCTCGAGGGGATTCATCCCTCGGCTGTCGAAGTGTTCAACGCCGCGGGCTACACGCAGATCGAAAGCCTGCCCGGCGCGCTGCCCGACGACGAGCTCAAGCGCAAAATCGCCGACGCGCATTTTGTCGGCATTCGCTCGCGCACGCAGCTCACCGCCGACGTCTTCGCGCATGCCGCCAAGCTGGCCGCCGTCGGCTGCTTTTGCATCGGCACGAACCAGGTCGATCTGCAGGCGGCGCGCGAACGCGGCATTGTGGTCTTCAACGCGCCGTTTTCCAACACCCGCTCGGTGGCCGAACTGGTGCTGGCCGAGGCGATCTTGCTGCTGCGCGGCATTCCCGAGAAAAGCGCCGCGGCGCATCGCGGCGGCTGGCTGAAATCGGCCGAAAACTCGTTTGAAATTCGCGGCAAGACGCTCGGAATCGTCGGTTACGGCTCCATCGGGACGCAGCTGTCGGTGCTTGCCGAGGGCCTGGGCATGCGCGTGGTGTTTTTCGATGTGGTCACCAAGCTGCCGCTGGGCAACGCGCAGCAGATCGCCAAACTGACCGATTTGCTGGCAGAGGCCGACGTCGTGACGCTGCATGTGCCGGAAACGCAGGCGACGCAATGGATGATCGGCGCCGCCGAAATCGCCGCGATGAAACCGGGCAGCGTGCTGATCAACGCGTCGCGCGGCACCGTCGTAGAGATCGAGGCGCTGGCCGAGGCGCTGCGCGCCAAAAAACTGCTGGGCGCGGCGATCGACGTGTTTCCGGTCGAGCCGCGCAGCAACAAGGAGACTTTCGAGTCGCCGCTGCGCGGCCTTGGCAATGTGATTTTGACGCCGCATGTCGGCGGCTCGACGATGGAGGCGCAGGCCAACATCGGCGTCGAGGTGGCGGAAAAGCTGGTGAAATACAGCGATAACGGCACATCGACCTCGTCGGTCAACTTTCCCGAGGTGGCGCTGCCGGCGCACCCCGGCAAGCACCGGCTGCTGCACATACACCGCAATGTGCCGGGTGTGCTGTCGCAGATCAACCGGGTGTTTTCCGACAACCAGATCAACATTGCGTCGCAGTATCTGCAGACCAATGAAGCCATCGGCTACGTGGTGATCGATATCGACGCGGCGTACTCCGACATGGCGCTGGGCAAGCTTGCCGATGTGCCCGGAACCATCCGCAGCCGGGTTCTTTTTTAGCGGTGCGGCGATGAATAGGCCTGGAAAATATGCCGAGAAGACGCGGCCGCTGAAGCGCCCACGGTCTAGAAAAGACCGAGATTCGTCGCCAGGCTCACTGCCTGCGCACGCGTGCGAACGTTGAGCTTGCGGTAGATATTCTTGATGTGGGTGTTGACCGTTTGGCCGCTGATGGTCAGGCGGGAACCGATCTCGGTGCTGGTGCAGCCCAGCGCAACGAGCTTCAAGACCTCTTTTTCCCGATCCGAGAGCTTGTCCTTGTTTCGCGCCGATTGTCCGGAATTCGCGTTCACCTGCCCATGCTCGAACCTGCTCAACAAGCGGCGGGCTATGTTCGGCGTGATCGACGCGCCGCCGTTGACGACCTGAAGCACAGCCTGGGGAAAATTGCCGAACCAGGAGTTTTTAACTAGGTAGCCGGTGGCGCCAAGCTCAAAGGCGTGCAAGGCGTGCAGTTCGTCTTCCATCGCCGAGATGACCACCGCTTCGGCCGTGGGGCGAACCGTTTTCATGTATTCGATCAAATCAAAACCTGTTCCGTCGCCCAGATTCAAATCGACCAGCATGACATCGAACTCATTTTGGCTGATCAGGCGGCGACCCTCGCGCACGCTCGCGGCTTGTCCAAGCAGGTTGATGCGCAAATCCGCCAGCAACTCGTGCGCGATAACCCGGCTCATGTTGGGATCGTCATCGATCAGCAGCACTCGCACCGGCTGCTCCGGCTGGCCGGTGAGAAATCCGGGCCAGAGGGAAGGCGGGGCGCTATGCGGCGCCAAAAGGTGATTTGTTGCGGAGCTGCTTAGCTTCGTCAAGAAATTCGATGCGCCTTCAGCTTCATCGTAACTTTCCATAAATCCTCCAGAAACTTCGTCATTGGCAGGTTTCGAACGGCTTTATTTTTATGCGCGATTCCAGCTGTTCATACGAGAGCTGGAAAAATAAAGACTTAGGAATAATAACAATCAAACAAACTATTTACTAATATTTACTAATTTAATTAAAGCAAAATTCTTCAAAAAGCGACAGCTGTTCACCTCTTAAAACCACTTCCATCTGAACATTGGATGTTATTTTATGCAATTCCAAGTAGTTAACCCGAGCCAGTTGATTGGCTGTCAAGTGTGCCGGAATTTACTAATTTTCTAAGGCTTGATTTCGGTCGATGAAGCAGGCGCTTTGCAGCGTCCGACTGCCAATATGCGATCCAGCCTGAATTCCAGCGCAGGCGGAGCCAGTTTCACGAACCGCGGCGCGGCACGCCGTCAATCCGCCCGAAGCGCCGTTTTCAACTCGCGGCCAATTTCGGGCCGTTCGGCAAACGGGTCGGCGGGGTTGGCCTGCCGCAGGATCGATTCCATGCGGTTTCGCACATTGCCCAGCGCCTTTGGATGGCTGTAGATGTAGAACTGGTCGGCCGCCATGGCGTCGAATACTTTTTGAGCGACCTCGGCCGCCGTCACCTTGCCCGAGCCGACGGCCTTGTCGGTCATCGCCTGGCCGATCAGCTGGCTGCGGGTCGGCTTTTCAGCGCTAAGTTCGACGGGCCGGTTGCGCTGGCTCTGACCGATGCCGGTCGGCACGAAATAAGGGCACAGCACGCTGGCGCCGACCTGGTCGCCGACGAGGCGCAAATCCTGGTAAAGCGTTTCGCTTAAGGACACGACCGCATGCTTGCTGACGTTGTATACGCCCATATTGGGCGGGTTGAGCAGGCCGGCCATGCTCGCCGTGTTGACGATATGACCTTGCCATGCCGGGTCTTTGCCCGCCGCGTCCAGCATCATCGGCGTGAACAGGCGTACGCCGTGGATCACGCCCCACAAATTGACGCCGAGCACCCATTCCCAGTCGCTGACGCTGGCCTCCCAGATGAGCCCGCCCGAGCCGACGCCGGCGTTGTTGAAGACGAAGTGCGGCGCGCCGAAACGCTCGAACACCGCCTGGCTCATGGCCCGCATCTGTTCGGCATTCGAGACGTCGAGGCAAAACGATGCAACCTGCGCGCCCGCCGCCGCCAGCTCGGCGCCGGCCCGCTCGAGCGCATCTTGCTGCACATCGACCAGCGCCAGCTTCATTTTCAGTTTTGCGCCGATGCGCGCGCATTCCAGGCCGAAGCCCGAGCCGGCGCCGGTTAGCACGGCTGTTTTTCCCGTGAAATCGGTAATCATCGCCAACTCCCGGCGTTACGCCGCCACCGCCTTGAGCGTATAGCCGACGCGCGGAAAATGCACATGCACCAGGCCGGCGCGCGCATCGCGGCGGCGCAGCGTGTAGTGCCTGCGGCTGGCGGCCACCAGCTCGCCCTGGGTCGTCTCCTGGCCGAAGCTCTCGGCGCCGACAATGACTTCGCTGCCCAGCGCGATGCCGTGCTCGTCCTGAAAGACATCGCCGGGCAGCGCGGCCGGCGTCGAGGCCGCCGCGACGGCGATCGCTTCCGGCGCGGTGAATTTTTCCATCGCGCCGTGGCCGATGGCGGCGATGCGGTCCATCCAGTCGAGCACGGCGGGCGTGGCGTTCAGGATGTCGGCCAGCACAGACGTGCGAACCCGGGTGAACCACAGCGGGTGGTAGATGGCGAAGTCGGCGATGCAGGGCATATCTCCTAAAATGAAGTCGCGGCCGTCGAGCATGTCCGACAGCCGGCGCAGGTACGACCTGTAAGCGCCGGCGGCGTCTTGCGGCCGCTGCCGCGGCAGGCCCGCGCTCATCGCCCTGCGGTCTAGGGCAAAGGCTTTGGCCGCGTCCGGCGGCGCATGGTCGAACAGCTGCGCCATGCCCTTGGGCTGCAGGTTGTACGCCATCGAGGTCCAGAACAGCGTCGTGTCGGCCCATTGCGCCAGGATGCGCGCCATGCCTTTGCCGGGCTCCGGGTACAGCGTCGGCAGGTGCTGGGCATGCTCGAGCACATCGGCGACGAGCGCCGTGTCGCAATAAATATCGGCGCCGATCTGCAGCACCGGCGCCCGGCGGTAGCCGCCGGTCAGCGCGACCAGATCGGGCTTGGGGCTAATCATCGGCATGACGACCGACTTCCAGGCAAAGCCCTTGTAGCCGAGCATCAGCCGCGCTTTTTCGGCAAAGGGCGAGCTTGGGTAATGGTGCAGTATCAGTGTCGGGGGCGAAATCATGCGTTGCTCCTGAAAGTAAGGGCGCCAGAACTAACGCGGCATGGCGCGGGCGATGATGCTGTCGAAATCGGTGCCCGCGGCGAGCGTGCCGAAAGTGTGGCCCCAATGGCCGGCCAGGCGCGAGTCGCAAAACGCGTCGGCCACCGCGTTCGGGGCGCTCCGGCAAAGCAGCGCCGCCTGCAGTGCCAGCGCCGCGTCCTGCGCCAGGCGCCGCGCCTCCAGCTCCGACGCCATGCCGTCGATTCGGCCCAGCAAGTCCGCGGCGAGCCGGTCCAGCACCGGGTGCGCGCCTTGGGCGGCGTGCAGCTCGTGCGCCAGCGCGGCGACGGCGTCGGGTTTGCGCAGCGCGCGCAGCAAATCCAGCGCCATGATGTTGCCCGCGCCTTCCCAGATCGAGTTGACTGGCATTTCACGGTAGATGCGCGCCATGACGCCTTCGCCGCCGTCCTCGACATAGCCATTGCCGCCCAGGCACTCCATCGCTTCCTGCGCAAAAGCGCTGCCGCGCTTGCAGATCCAGAATTTGGCCACCGGCGTGAGCAGCCGCGACAGCGCCTGTTCATGGGCCTGCCCTGGATGATCGAAACACCTTGCAAGCCTTATGGATAAAGCGCAGGCAGCTTCACTTTCAATAGCAAGGTCGGCCAGCACGCTGCGCATCAGCGGCTGGGCGATCAGCGGCTTGCCGAAGGCCATGCGCTGCGCCGTGTGGTTCAGGGCGATGCCAAGCGCCTGGCGCATCAAGCCGCTCGTGCCCAAGGCGCAGTCGAGCCGGGTCATGCTGCCCATGGCGAGAATTTGCGCGATGCCCCGGCCCTCCTCGCCGACGAGCCAGGCGCTGGCGCCGGCGAACTCGACTTCGGCGCTGGCGTTGGCCTTGTTGCCGAGCTTGTCTTTGAGGCGCTGCAGGTGTATCGGGTTGCGCGAGCCGTCCGGCAGCACGCGCGGCAAGAACAGGCACGACAAGCCGGCCGGCGTCTGCGCCAGAATCAAAAAGGCATCGCTCATCGGCGCCGAGAAAAACCATTTGTGGCCGGTCACAAGGAAACGCTGGCCCCAGGCGTCGGCGCCGTCGGGAACGGCGCGCGTCGTGTTGGCGCGGACGTCCGAGCCGCCCTGCTTTTCGGTCATTCCCATGCCCATGGTGAGGCCGCGCTTGGCATGCCACACCAGGGGCGCCGGGTCGTATTGCCGGCTGGCGAGCCCCGGCGCCCAATCGGCCCAAATGGCCGGATTGCCGCGCAGCGCCGGCGCGACGGCATAGGTCATCGAGATCGGGCACAGGCTCGACGGCTCGAGTTCGGTGAACAGCATAAAGCCCGCGGCGCGCAGCACATGAGGTGAAATATCGTCGCTCGTCCAGGGCGCGCCGTGCAGCCCGGCGGCGATGGAAGCGGCCATCAGCGCGTGGTAGGCCGGATGAAACTCGACCTCGTCGATGCGCCGGCCGAAGCGGTCGTGGGTATGCAGCTCGGGCGGGTGCACGTTTGCCAGCCGGGCATGCGCCTGCATCTCGGGCGTTCCCAGCGTGGCGCCCAAGTGCGCGAGTTCGGCCGTGTCCAGCGCCGGGGCGTTGAATTCCAGCGCATCCTGGAGCGGCCGATTGGTCTCGAACAGGTTGTAGCCGGCCAGCGGCTCGGGCTGGTTGAACACTTCATGCGTGGCTGCCACGGCCGCTTTCTTAAAAAACTCGAATTAAACCAGTTTGACCAGTTGCTTGCCGAAGTTCTTGCCTTTCAGCAGGCCTAGAAACGCCTCTGGCGCGGCCTCTATGCCCTCGGCGACCGACTCGCGCGGCCGCAGCTTGCCGGCGCCGACGAGCATCGCCAACTCCTTCAGCGCCTCGGGCCAGACTTCCGGATGCTCCGAGACGATAAAGCCCTGAACCTTCAGCCGGCTGCGCAGGATGAGCACCGGCTGGCTCATCGGCGTGGCGCGGCCGTCGTAGCCGGCGATCATGCCGCATACAGCGACGCGGCCGAAATCGTTCATCAGCGGCAGAACAGCGTCGAGCACCATGCCGCCGACGTTTTCAAAATAGCCGTCGATGCCGCCGGGACACGCCTGGCCGAGCGCGGCCGAAAGCGCCGCCGCGTTCTGGTGAAGTTTGTAGTCGATGCAGGCAGCAAAACCCAGCTCTTCGACGGCGTAGCGGCACTTGTCCGGGCCGCCCGCAATGCCGACGGCGCGGCAGCCGCGCGCCTTGGCCAGCGCGGCGAAAGCGCTGCCGACGGCGCCCGCGGCGGCGCTGACAGCCACGGTCTGCCCAGCCTGCGGCTCGATGATTTTCACGAGGCCATACCAAGCGGTAACGCCCGGCATGCCGACCGCGCCGAGATAGTGCGAAAGCGGCACCTGCGCGCTATCGACCTTGCGCAGCGCGCCCGGCTGCGCCGCATCGACCACGCTGTACTCCTGCCAGCCGCCCATGCCGACCACCAGGTCGCCCGGCTGAAATTTCGGCGATTGGCTTTCGACGACCTCGCCGACGGTGCCGCCGATCATCACCTCGCCAAGCGGCTGGGCGGCGGCGTAGTTCTTGCTGTCGTTCATGCGGCCGCGCATGTACGGGTCGAGGCTCAAAAAGTGGTGGCGCACCAGCACCTGGCCTTCCCGCAAGGCCGGCGTTTCGCTTTTTACGAGTTTGAAATTGCTGGCGACGGCCTCCCCTGTGGGTCGGTTGTCGAGCAGGATTTGTCGGTTGAGTGGCATGGTGTTTCCTTGAATAAAGTCAAATTACCGCTTTGCTACTTAATTAATAGCTATAAACCCTTACACAGCATGCGCAAAAGCGTGTTTTTCTCGGTAAAAACTGTTTTCAGTCGGTCGAGATCGATCCCGCCGCCGCGTTCAGCGCATTCGCGCTTTTCACACCGGTCGCCAGCCGCCTGACGTACTTGAAGGTTCCGGTAGCATGCGCGCACGCCTGGCCGGCGGCGTCATACAGCGTCGCCTCGGTAAAAGCCAGCGTCGCCGTGCGGTGCATCAGCCGGCCCTTGGCCGTGAGCCTGCCGCCGTCGCCCGGCGCCGGACGCATGAAGCTGGTTTTCATCTCGATGGTGACCGCGCCCATGTCTTTTTGCACGCTGCGCGCAGCCGTCGCCATGGTGACGTCCATCAGCGTCATGCAGGCGCCGCCGTGCGTGACGGCAAAGGAATTGAGGTGCTCGGGCCGGGGCGTGTAGCCGATGGCCGATTCGCCGCCG
>CAXSGT010000054.1:9103-18319 GCA_964236835.1 uncultured Polaromonas sp. | reverse complement strand
GAATACGGCGCCGGCGTGCCGCCCACCTGCGAAGCGCAAAAAAAGCCGGTCGTGATCGACACCAACATCGTCCTCGACGCGTTCGTCTTCAATGACGCCACAACCAGGCCGCTCAGACAAGCCCTGGAAGCCGGCAAACTCGACTGGATCGCCACGCTGCCGATGCGCAGCGAGCTGGCGCGCGTGCTGGCGTACCGCCGGATCGTTTTGCAGCTGGCTTGCTGCCATTTGAGCGCCGCTGACGTGCTGGCGTCGTTCGACCGCCATGCCCACCTGCTGGAAGTCGCCGGCAAGGCGCGCCTGACGTGCAGCGACCCGGACGACCAGAAATTCATCGACCTCGCCGTCGCCGGGCAAACCTTGCTCCTAAGCAAGGACCGGCACGTCCTTTCGATGGCAAAAAGGCTGCTGGCGTATGGCGTGCGGGCGCGAATAGCTATCTAATTCATAGCGACACGCATCGGCTGGCGATAGCGAAGTCTGCCAAATCAAGGCAGCCCGCCAATGTCTGGACGGGCGGGCCGAACTCAGTCCGACGCTGCCGGCAACGCGCCATCGCCGCCATTCGCCGCTGGCGTGTCGTCGTGCGTCTCGAGATGCGGCTTGCGTCCCGGCTGCGGCGCATGTTCGGCGCCGGGCGCGATGTCTTCGCCGCGGTGCTTTTTTTCCTGCTGAACTTTTTTATCGTGGGCGATATTGCGGGGATCGGTCATGGATTCATTTCAAAGTTGAGTGTCGCGGCTCAGTTTAACCGAGCCCCAAGCACTCAAACCTGGGCCGGGCCGGTGGGCGCGACGACCGGGCTGCTTGCCTGAAAGCTGTGCGCGCTGGCCATCGGCCAGTAAAGCCGAAACACGTTGTGCTGGCCCTCCAGCGGGCCGAGCAGCGCGCCCGGCTCGACCTGCAGGATCAAATTGCTGAGCAGCCGCACCTCGGTGTCGGTCAGCCGCCGAACGATATGGTGGGCGTTGACCTCGCCGGGATGATTCAATCCCGCCGCCTGCACCAGCTCCTGCAGCGCATGCAGCGTGCTGCGGTGAAAATTGCGCACCCGCTCGGCCTTGTCCAGCACCACCAGCGCCTGCTGGCGCAGCGGGTCCTGCGTCGTGACGCCGGTCGGGCAGAGGCCGGTATGGCAGGTCTGCGCCTGGATGCAGCCCAGCGCCATCATGAAGCCGCGCCCGGCGTTGCACCAGTCGGCGCCCAGCGCCATCAACCGCACGATGTCGAAGGCGCTGGTCACCTTGCCGGCCGCGCCGATCGACACGCGGCTGCGCAAATTGACGCCGATGAGCGTGTTGTGCACCAGCAGCAGCCCTTCTTGCAGCGGCGCGCCGACATGGTCGGTGAACTCCACCGGCGCGGCGCCGGTGCCGCCCTCGGCGCCATCAACGACGATGAAGTCGGGCGTGATGCCGGTCTCCAGCATCGCCTTGACGATGGCGAACCATTCCCACGGATGGCCGATGCACAGCTTGAAGCCGGTCGGCTTGCCGCCCGAGAGCTGGCGCAGCCGGGCGATGAAACGCATCATCTCGACCGGCGTGGAAAACGCGCTGTGGCTGGCGGGCGAAATGCAGTCCTTGCCGACCGGCACGCCGCGCGCCGCGGCGATCTCGGGCGTCACCTTCGGGCCGGGCAAAATGCCGCCGTGGCCCGGCTTGGCGCCCTGGCTGAGCTTGAGCTCGATCAGCTTGACCTGCGGGTCGGTCGCGTTGGCGACGAAGCGCTCTTCGCTGAAGCTGCCGTCGTCGTTGCGGCAGCCGAAGTAGCCTGAGCCGATTTCCCAGATCAGGTCGCCGCCGTGCACCCGGTGATGCGTAGAGATCGAGCCTTCGCCGGTGTCGTGCGCGAAGCCGCCCATTTTCGCGCCTTTGTTGAGCGCCAGGATCGCATTGGCCGACAGCGCGCCGAAGCTCATCGCCGAGATGTTGAAGACGCTGGCGTGGTAGGGCCGGGTGCAGGGCTCGGCCGATGAATTGGTTTGGCCGGGAACGCCGGCCGCACCGGGCTGGCCGCCGATCCAGAGGCGAAAGTCGTGCGTCGGCAGTTTGGTCGGCGCGATCGAATGGTTGATCCATTCATAGCCCTGCTTGCCGACGTCGAGCTGCGTGCCGAACGGCCGGTTGTCCGGATCGCCCTTGGCACGCTGGTAGACCAGCGAGCGCTGAGCGCGCGAAAACGGCGTCGCTTCGCTGTCGCTTTCGATGAAATACTGGCGAATTTCGGGCCGGATGTATTCCAGCAGGAAGCGAAGGTGCCCGATGACCGGGTAATTGCGCAGCACCGCATGCTGCTTTTGCAGCACGTCGTGCAGGCCCACCATGGCCAGCGCCGCGCAGGCGGCCAGGCTCAGCGCGGCCGGCCAGCCGCCGCGCCATAGCAGCAGCGCCGGCAGCGCCAGCAACGCGCCGCACAAACACAGGCCCAGGGCGGCATAACGGGCGGGCAGCAAGGCATTGAGGCGCTGGAGCATGGCGATGATTTCTTTGTGAGTGGTTTGCCGGGGCGCCAGAGGCGGCGCCGGGTCGCCCCGGCGGCTACACTTTGATCATAGGAGCCTTGGCGCCAAAGCCCGCAACCGCACTACTTTATGACAAACGCCAGCCCCGCTCCGGCAACGCCAGCCGAAAACCCCTGGATGGAAACCGAAGCCTTCGACGAGCTCGACGCCATCCTCGACGACCTGCGCGGCCGCCATGACGAAACGCCGCAGTGGGAATTTTGCGAAGGCTTCATGGCGGCGCTGATCTGCTCGCGCCGCGCGCTTCCCGCGGGCGAGTACCTGGCGGTGCTGCTCGGCACGCCTGCCGAGGGCGAAGCGCCCGGCACGGACAGCGGCTCGTTCGCCAGCGACGGTCAGCGCGAACAATTTCTGTCCCTGTGGAACCAGCGCTGGAGCGAAGTCGCCGCCGCGCTCGATGCCGAAGTCGATTCGCTGGAGGACGACGCCTGCTACCACCCTGAAGTGATGGACATTCGCGGCGCGGTGGCCGACATGCCGCAGGGGGAACGGACGGCCTTCGCGAAGGAAGACCTGCCCGCCTTCGCGCAGGTCTGGGCGCTCGGCTTCATGTTCGCCGTGGAGAGCTGGCCCGGCGAATGGGCCGCCCCGCGCGACAAGGACGCCGCCCGATGGCTCGATGGCGCGTTGAACGCCATCCTCACGATGACCGAGGACGACACCGGCCCGCCCGAAATCTCGCCCTTGAGCGGGGATGGCGCGCCCAGCACGAGCATCGCCCGGCTCAACGCCTTCGGCGAGGCGATCTGGGCGGTGTATGACCTGCGCGAATTGTGGAAAACCATCGGGCCGCGCGTCGAAACGATACGCAAGGAGGCTGTGCCGGGGAGGAACGACCCTTGTCCCTGCGGCAGCGGCAAAAAATACAAGAAGTGCTGCGGAGCTGGACAAGGATGATCCGGGGATTCCGGCGAGACCGCTGTTTGCTTTTTATTTCATAGCAAACTATCCTTAAAGATAGAGCGCTGCAGGCCTATTTGATATACAAGTCGCGGCGGCTTGACCGCTGGCCTGGGCATTTGGCTCATCGGCGGCGGCCATGAAGGATTTCAAGCGCATGGGCAACTTTCTTACGCCGCCGAAAGACGGTTCACGCGAAGATCGGATACGTCCAAATTCAACAATCTCGGAGAACCCGTCATGCAATCGAGTCCGCCATCCCACGCCGCGACCCTCCATTCATTTTCCAGCGAGTCGATCAATATCAACGAAGACGCATCGGTTAATTATTGGCTGGCGGCGCTGGGTTGCAGTGAATATGAATTGCGCGTTGCCGTTGCAGAGGTGGGGACAGGCGTGAAGGATGTCGGCACCGAGCTGGGAAGAGCGGTATGACGGCGCGTCGGCCCGTTTCCACGGGACCGCTCAGCCTTTGCATCAAGGAGCCGTCGCCTGGGCTTTTTTCCTGGGTCCTTACCCAGCTTCATTCGAGCGAATTAGGCGCCGAGGTGTGCATCGATGCGTCCGACCACCCTTATCCGTCGCACGACGTTGCGATGAGCATGGGGCAAGCCTGTCTCAAGGCATACAAGGCGGCGGCGCGCGAAACGTTCTTTAGCGAGTCGCATTTCACAGCCTTGCCAATGCGGCAGCAGGTTGTGCAAAACTTGTCCAGCGCCTAGCGGTCGGAAAGACGACACAGTAGGGGTTGCCAGGAAATTTGGCGATACTTCTTCGCCATAAAACCTCGGCTGTGTGAAGCGAAAAAATCATTTCCCCAAGGCAATTACTTGAAAAACGCCAACAAACCTCTTACAGGTTCAGCATCGGCGTGAATTTCAGCATGCAAAGTTCTTTAACGCGGTTCGCATGGTTCAGCGCTTGCGGGTGTGCCAAGTATCCAGGTCGCGGCCGAAAAAATAAAACTGGCTGAAGCACAGCATATTTAACACGATCACGTCGTTAACCATGCTGTGGTCGGGTAACCCTTGAGGGTGGGTGCATACGATTGTGCGGGACCCTGCAGCAGCGGTGCCGAACGCGCTGGCCCTCTAACGGACAGGCGCGTCTGAATGAACGCGCCGTTGAATTAGAAATTAAAAGTATTGAAGCCATAGAACCAGTGACTCCTAGAAAGTCATGGCGATTTTCCTGGACATTGAGCAGATTCTGGTGTGGCTTCAAGCAGACATCGGAGCATGTCCACCCCACCATATTCAATGCCGCAGGTTACCCTTCGGCTGCAAAGAACAATTGTCAATTTATCAATGGCACAATCGTTCTTGTTTGACAACTTACGTGTTGTTGCATTCCCGGCTTTTCCGCTCCTTAAGGACGCCAGATACCGTGCATCCAATCCGACCTATTGACCCAGTCATTACATTTCGAAATAGTCAAGAAGAAGCCGTACGGGGAACGCTGACCAATATTCAGCGCCGCTCGCTGGTGTTGGAGATCTATAACCCATACTCGATTGTTCAGGTCAGCGAGGTGTTAAGCGAACTCACCATTCGCTCAGGCGAGCGAAGCATCTACAAGGGCAAGGCAGTGGTGACCAGCTTGCTTAATACCGGCCTCATGGCAGTGGTGTCAGTGGTGCTGATTGATGAGTGGTCTGACCTGAACGTCGTGCGTGGAGATCTGACGCGCGTTTCGGACGAAGCGCAGCGCTTTGTCGACGACTGGGAAAGCCGATTTCGCATCAGCCGAAATTACCAGGTGGTCATCAGTGAAATGCGCGCCTTTTTAGCGGAAACCGCGCGTTGGGCTGACCAGACAGATATGTCAGATGCATTGCCAAGGGAGTCAGGCGGCCGGATTCGTGACGATGTATTTCATGAACTGGCAATGCCGTTGATGAAAAAAGGCAAGGACTACCTTGTCTGGATCGAGGCAGAAGCTGCGGCTGTGCCTGCAGAGGATTCGGTTGCACACCGCAACTTCGCTCAATCTGCGCTGCATCCATTGCTGTTGCGCGCACCTTTTGTTTACCGCACCTTTGCCAAGCCCATGGGTTATGCCGGTGACTATGAAATGGTTAATCAAATCCTAGCCAACCCGCGGCAAGGACCGAACACATATTTCCAAATTGTGAACACACTGTTTATCAAGTGTGTTGTGGCCGAAGCACACCGCAACCGCATCGATATTCTGGTGAACTATTTAAACCGCGCGGCCGAACTTGCCGAGCGCGAAGGGCGCGAGGTCAATATCCTTAATGTTGGCTGTGGGCCTGCCGTGGAGATCCAGCGCTTCATTGAAACCCATCCCAATCCAAGTCGGCTGTCTTTCACTCTGGTCGATTTCAGCGAAGAAACACTCAAATACACCCGCGGCTGCATCGAAAACGCCGCCAGTACCCATGGCAAAAATGTCAAGGTGCAGTTCGTCCACGAGTCCGTCCACGATTTACTCAAACGTGCGGTGCGTTCAGACGTTCTTTCAGGCCAGGAAAAGTTTGATTATGTTTATTGCGCAGGCTTGTTTGATTATTTGTCGGATAAGGTTTGTGCACGGCTACTCCAGTATTTCGTGCAGCGCAGTCGCGAGGGTGGTCACATACTAGTGACCAATGTCCATGCGAGTAACCCTGAACGCAATGGCATGGAGCACTTGCTTGAATGGCACTTGATTTACCGTGACGAGCAGCAACTCGAATCCGTGCTGCCATTGCAACGCACGGATACCAAGCTCTATACGGATATTACGGGTGTCAACGTTTTTGCAGAATTTTGCGTGTGACGGAAATTTGTCGATGACGATCAAAGTCTTGACTGTACGGGAACCCTCACCGTACCACGCCGAACTCAGCGAGTTCCGCGTCATCTATAGCAAGGCTGGCTGCATTACATCCATTGCGCTGGTGCTGGCGGGCATTACTTTGGACTACATGGTCTATCCGCAGCGAATCGCTGAATTGTTAATGTTGCGCGTGGCCGTGGCTTTGCTGTCAGGGATGGTTCTGGCTGTGCTGTTTACGGACTTGGGTCGCACCTATGTGCGTACGCTCACCATGCTATGGCTGGCGCTGCCTCAGATCATGATCGGCGTGATGATCGCAATAACCGATGGTGCCGATTCTGTTTACTTTGTCGGATTGCATCTGGCGCTTTATGCGGTCGGCATCATATTGCCGATCAGCTTTCTAGAAGGCAGTGGATTTGGCCTATTGACCCTCATTGTTTACGTTGTCGCATGCGCATGGAATCCAAATGGATTTAACGATAGCGGAACCTTTTGGGGTCATTTGCTGTTTATTTTGTTTTCGGTAATCGCAAGTGCGGTTTGTACCTGGTTCAATGAGCGCGCCCGTATTCAGCTGTTCTCTTTGCAGCACGAAGTTAAGGAAAAAAACGAAACTCTGCAAAAAACCAACGCCGCCCTCGCCGAAGTCAAAGGCCAGTTGATCCAGCGCGAGAAAATGGCGGCCCTGGGCACCTTGTCGGCCGGACTGCTGCACGAGGTCAACAACCCGGTGAACTACAGCCTGATGGCGATCAACATGGCCTTGATGGATCCGGCGGCGGCGCAAAGCGCCGATCTCAAGGAAAGCCTGAGCGACGCGCTCGAAGGCATGAACCGCATCCAGAGCATCGTCTCCGATCTCAAGACCTTCGCCTACCAAAAGCCGGGCGACGACAGCCAGCGCGTGTTCCTGCTCGAAAAAGCCATCAATTCGGCTTTGCGCCTGACCAGTTTCGAGCTCAAGGGCGTCGCGGTGGAGCTTGCGCTGCCGCAGGACACCCATGTCGTGGGCGACGAGCCGGCCATCATCGGCGTGCTGATCAATCTGCTGGGCAACGCCGGCCTGGCCCTGGCGAGCGCGGGGCGCGAGCAGCCGCGCATCTCGCTGACCGGCGAGCACCGCGGCGGGCGCCTCTGGCTGGCGGTGCGCGACAACGGCACCGGCATCTCGCCGGAGAACATCGGCCGCGTGCTCGAGCCTTTTTTCACGACCCGCGACGTCGGCGCCGGCTTGGGGCTGGGCTTGAGCATGGGCTACGGCATCATCCAGCGCCACGGCAGCTTGCTGTCGGTCAACAGCGAGTTCGGCGCCTGGACCGAATTTGCCTTCGATCTTGCGGTGCCGCAGCGCTGAACGACCGCCATGCACTCGCTTCCTGTTTCCCAATCTCCGCGAGCGCTCCAGGATGCCCGCGCGATCCTGTTCGTCGATGACGAGCCGCAAACGCGCAAGTGGTTCGCCCGCCTGTTCGCCGATGAATTCACCATTCTCACCGCAGGCGGCGTCGATGAGGCGCTGCAGTTGCTGCAGGGGCGCGGAGCAGCCATCGCGGTGCTGGTCACCGACTACCGCATGCCGGGGCGCGACGGCCTGGCCCTGCTGAGCGCCGTCCAGCACGAGCACCGGCACGTGGTGCGGCTGCTGGCCACCGCTTATGCCGAAAAAAACGTCGCCGTCGCTGCGATCAACCAGGGCCGGGTGGTGCGGATCCTGGAAAAGCCGTTCGACGGCGCGCTGGTGCGGGAAGCGCTGCGGGAAGCGCTGGAAATCTACCGTCAGCGCGAGCGTGAGCACTTGCTGCTGGAGAGCCGGGCGGTCGCGATGCGTGAAACGCTGGGCTTCCTGGCGCATGAATTGAACACCCCGCTGGCGACGGTGCTCGGCTATATGGAAGCGCTCAAGGAGCGGCACCGGGCTCCGGCCCCTGATGCGCCGCCCGGCCTCGCGCAGATCGCCGAAAAGCGACCAGGCGACACGCTCGCGATGATCGAGGCCGCCGAGCGCCGCGCGCTGTATGCGCTGTCGCTGGTGGCCACCTTCGTGCAGTCCGCGCGCGACGCCTACCCGGGCGCCGCGCCGGCGCCGCTGAAAGCCAGCCGCCTGGTGATGGCGCTGCTGGACGAGTACCCTTTCGATCGCGACGAGCGCGCCTGGGTGGACTGCGATCTGGCGGCCGATTTCGACCTGCCCGGACAGCGTGACCTGCTCTACCTGGTGCTGTGCACCGTGACCAAGAATGCGCTGCTGGCCTTGCGTGGCCGCCCGGCGCCGAATTTGCGCATTACGCTGGCGCCGGGCGCCGATGCGCCGGGCGGCGAGGCGCAAATGGCCATTCGTTTCACCGACAATGGTCCGGGTATCGCGCCCGAAATTCTCGCGCGGCTGACACATGAGCCCGTGACCACGCGCGCCGGCCAAGGCGGCAGCGGCATGGGCCTGCTGTTCTGCCGGCGCGTCGTGCAATCCATGGGCGCGCTGATCGAGGTCTGCTCCGAGCCCCATCGCGGCGCCAGCGTGACGCTGTTATTCAAATCAGATATTTACCAGGAAAGGGACTGAACCATGAGTCCGGACAAAATTCTTTTCGTCGATGACGAACCCATGGCGCTTAAATACTTCGACCGCCTGGTCAGTCCCCTGGCACCCGTGCTCACCGCCTCGTCCGTCGAGCAAGGCAAGTTCCTCCTGCGCGAGCGCGGCGGCGAGATCGCGGTGCTGGTGTCCGACCAGCGGATGCCAGGCGCGCACGGCAACGAACTGTTGGGCTACGCGCGCGAATTTCATCCGGGCATCGTGCGCATGCTCACGACCGCTTACTCCGAACTCGGCGAAGCGATCGAGGCCATCAACAGCGGTGAGATCTACCGCTACATCACCAAGCCGTGGGATATCGGCAGCCTGCACGCCGACTTGAGGAATGCGCTGGAGCTGGCCGGACTGCGCAGCGAGCGCGACCAGCTCGCGCGCGAGAAGATGATCGTTCATCAGCGGCAGCTTCTGGGCAGCC
>CAXSGT010000054.1:700-9093 GCA_964236835.1 uncultured Polaromonas sp. | reverse complement strand
GTGCGCTGACCGCTGCCCAGCGCGACGCACGGCGACGCTGCGATCATCGCCGACGTGGCCGGGGGAGCGCGGCCTCGGCAACGTCGATGGGCAGCGCTTCAGTCTTCGCGATCGCGCGCGAGAAGATGATCGTTCATCAGCGGCAGCTTCTGGGCAGCCGGCTGGCCAGCCTCGCCATGCTGAGCGCGAGCCTGACAAGCGCCGAAACCAGCCCGGCGCTGCACCGCTATGCACGTGCCGCCCTGGCGGCGGGTTGCAAGGCGCCGGATACGCCCTGGAACAAGTGGGACCACGCGGGCCTGTTGCAGGCCGAAGCGCAACGCGGCATCGCCATCGCCCGGAGCCTGGCGCGCTGGCAAACCGAATTCGGCGACGACCGCAGCCCCGAGGGCGCTTTTGCGCAGCTGGCGCGGGCTTTAGGTGTGCAGGCGCAAGGGACGAGCCTGCATCTGGTGTCGGCCGCGCCCTTGACCGCCTTGCTCGACGCCGCGCCGGGCGAGCTGCCCTCGGCCGACGCGACCGCATGGCTGGCGTGGCTGCTGTGGTGGAACGCACCGGTTCAGCTGCAACTGGCCGCCGGCGAGAACACGGGCGGGCCATCGAGCGGCTGGACGCTGCAAGCGCCCGGCGCCAGCGCTGCCGAGGCCGCGCCGCCGCACAACTGGCTGGAGCGGATGATCGAGGAAATGGCGGAAATCTAACGAAGCCAGGCTCAGGCCAATACCGGCTCGGACGGCATCGCCTTGCGGCGAAACACTTTGCGGAAGTCTCCAGACTTCAAAACGGAATATCGTCGTCCATATCGTCAAAGCCGCTGGAAGCCTTCGACGGCGCGGGCGCCTGCCGTGGCGCTGCAGCCGGTGCGCGGGCCGGTGGGGCGGACGACTGGCGCGGCGCTTCGTAGCCGCCGCCGTCATCCTGGCCGGCGCCGGGGCCGCCCATGCCCTGCCGGCTGCCCAGCATCTGCATCTGGTCGGCGCGGATTTCGGTGGTGTACTTATCCACGCCGCTCTGGTCGGTCCATTTGCGGGTGCGCAGACTGCCCTCGACATACACCTGCGAGCCCTTGCGCAGGTACTGGCCGACGATCTCGGCCAGCCGGCCGTTGAACACCACGCGGTGCCACTCGGTCGCCTCCTTCATTTCGCCGGACTGCTTGTCCTTCCACTTGTCGGTGGTGGCGATGGTGACGTTGGCGACTTGGTCGCCGCTGGGAAAACTGCGCATTTCGGGGTCTTTGCCCAAATTGCCGACGATGATGACTTTGTTGACCGATGCCATGGCTTTTTCTCCTGAACGCCAGTTTAACTGCCTGGCCGGCCGGGCGGCTTTGCGCTGTGCTTGAGTCCTAGTCGCCGACCCGGTTGCGATCTCGGCGCAGGTCTATGATGGAAAGTTTTGCATCAGCTGCATTCTTTGTGAACTCTCTTAACGACGGCAAGTACCTTTCCAGCGCGCTGGCCACTCAGCACATCAGCATTCGCGGCGCGCGCACGCACAACCTGAAGAACATCGACCTCGACATTCCGCGCAACCAGCTGGTCGTCATCACCGGCCTGAGCGGCTCGGGCAAGTCGAGCCTGGCCTTCGACACGCTGTATGCCGAAGGCCAGCGCCGCTATGTCGAAAGCCTGTCGACCTATGCGCGGCAGTTTCTACAGCTGATGGACAAGCCCGACGTGGACATGATCGAGGGCCTGTCGCCGGCGATTTCCATCGAGCAGAAGGCGACTTCGCACAATCCGCGCTCGACTGTCGGCACGGTGACCGAGATCCACGACTACCTGCGGCTGCTGTTCGCCCGTGCCGGAACGCCGTTCTGCCCGCTGCACGACCTGCCGCTGCAGGCGCAAAGCGTCGCCGAAATGGTCGATGCGGTCTTGGGCCTGCCCGAGGACACGCGGCTGATGATCCTGGCGCCGGTGGCGCGCGAGCGCAAGGGCGAATTTGTCGATCTGTTCGAGGCGATGCAGGCGCAGGGCTATGTGCGGTTTCGGATCGATGGCGAAACCTATGAGTTCGATGCGCTGCCCAAGCTGAAGAAAACCGAAAAGCACACCATCGACGTGGTGATCGACCGCGTCAAGGTGCGCGCCGACAGCGGCAGGTCGCTTGAGGCGGAGGCCGGCACGGCGCCCCCGCCGGCGCTGCGCCAGCGCCTGGCCGAGAGCTTTGAAGCGGCGCTGCGCCTGGCCGAAGGCCGGGCGATTGTGCTGGAAATAGACACCGGCAAGGAGCACCTGTTCAGCGCAAAGTTCTCCTGCCCGGTCTGCAGCTATTCGCTCAGCGAGATGGAGCCGCGGCTGTTCTCGTTCAATTCGCCGGTCGGCGCCTGCCCATCTTGCGACGGCCTGGGCCATCGGGAATTTTTCGACCCGGCGCGGGTGGTGGCGTTTCCGTCGCTGAGCCTGGCCGGCGGCGCCGTCAAGGGCTGGGACCGGCGCAATGCCTACTATTTTTCCATGCTGGAGAGCCTGGCCAGCCACTACGGCTTCGACATCGACACGGCTTTCGAGGAACTGCCCGAGGCCGTGCGCCAGGCGGTGCTGCACGGTTCGGGCGACGAGGACATCAAGTTCAGCTACGTCATGGATTCAGGCCAGAGTGCGGGAAAGAAGGTCAGCAAAAAGCATCCGTTCGAGGGCGTTATCACCAATTTCGAGCGCCGCTACCGCGAAACCGACTCGACCGCCGTTCGCGAAGAACTCGCGCGCTACCGCAGCGTGCAGCCCTGCCCCGACTGCGGCGGCACGCGGCTGCGGCTGGAAGCGCGGCATGTGTACCTGGTGGGCTCAGCGGAGGGCGATGAAGACACCCCCGATCGCAAGGCGATCTATGAAATCAGTCACCTGACGCTGCGCGAGTGCTTTGACTATTTCAACACCTTGACAATGGCCGGCGCCAAAGCCGAGATCGCCGCCAAGGTGGTGCGCGAGATCGGCCTGCGGCTCAAATTCCTCAACGACGTGGGGCTGAACTATCTAAGCCTGGACCGCAGCGCCGAAACGCTGTCGGGCGGCGAGTCGCAGCGCATCCGGCTCGCCAGCCAGATCGGCTCGGGCCTGACCGGTGTGATGTACGTGCTCGACGAGCCCAGCATCGGCCTGCATCAGCGCGACAACGACCGCCTCATCGGCACGCTCAAACACCTGCGCGACATCGGCAACAGCGTGCTGGTGGTCGAGCATGACGAGGACATGATCCGCGCCGCCGACCATGTCATCGACATGGGGCCGGGCGCCGGCATTCATGGCGGCCGGGTGATGGCGCAGGGAACGTTCGAGCAGGTTCGGGACAGTCCAGATTCGCTGACCGGCCAGTACCTGGCGGGAACGCTGAAGATCGCCGTGCCGAAGCGCCGCACGCCGTGGCTGCCGACGGTGAAAAACGCCCGTGCCTTCGACAAAACCAAGTCGCGCTTTGCGCCCAGCCCGGCGGCCGAGCGGCGCGCCGCGCGTGAAGCGGTTCACCAGGCCACGCTGGGCGACATGCAGGCGCTGCGCGTCGTCAAGGCCACCGGCCATAACCTCCAAGGCGTAAGCGTCGAGTTCCCGGTCGGCCTGCTGACGTGCGTCACCGGCGTCTCGGGCTCGGGCAAATCGACGCTCGTCAATGACACGCTGTATGCCGCCGTCGCCCGAACGCTGTACCGCGCGCACGAGGAGCCGGCGCCGCACGAGGCCATCGAGGGCATCGAGCATTTCGACAAGGTCATCAACGTCGATCAGTCGCCGATCGGCCGCACGCCGCGCAGCAACCCGGCCACGTACACCGGCCTTTTTACGCCGATCCGCGAACTGATGGCCGAGATGAACACGGCGCGCGAACGCGGCTACGGCGCCGGGCGCTTTAGCTTCAACGTCGCCGGCGGCCGCTGCGAGGCCTGCCAGGGCGACGGCGTGGTGAAGGTCGAGATGCACTTTCTGCCCGACGTGTATGTGCCGTGCGACGTGTGCAAGGGCCAGCGCTACAACCGTGAAACGCTCGAAGTCCAGTACAAAGGCAAGAACATCGCGCAGATCCTCGATCTGACGGTCGAGACCGCCGCCGAATTCTTCAAGGCCGTGCCTGTCATCGCGCGCAAGCTGCACACCCTGCTCGACGTGGGTCTGTCGTACATCAAGCTCGGCCAGGCGGCGACGACGCTGTCGGGCGGCGAGGCGCAGCGGGTGAAACTGGCCCTCGAATTGAGCAAGCGCGACACTGGCCGCACGCTGTACATCCTCGACGAGCCGACGACCGGCCTGCATTTTGCCGATATCGATTTGCTGCTCAAGGTGCTGCACCAGCTGCGCGACGCCGGCAATACCATCGTCGTGATCGAGCACAACCTCGACGTCATCAAGACCGCCGACTGGGTGATCGACATGGGGCCCGAAGGCGGCGGCGGCGGCGGCCGGGTGGTGGGCGTCGGCACGCCGGAAGACATCGCGGCCAATCCGGACAGTCATACCGGGCATTATTTGAAGCGGCTTTTATAAATAAATGTTGCCACAGCCCTTTACCCGCAAGCGCAACTAGCTATTACTTCAATAGCGCTCGCTAACGTATTTTTCGGAAATCACTGTAGGTCATCGATCACCCTGCGCTTCCGCGCCGAGCCCCGCACCCGCCTTTGTGCCGACGCTACTCGAGTTTCACCGCCGCCGACTTCACCAGCTGCTCCCAGTCCGCCCTGTCCTTGACCAGGAACGAGGCAAAACCCGCGGCGCTGCCGTTCATCGGCGTCAGCGCCAGCGCCCGGCTGCGTTCAACGAACGGCGCCGATTTCATGACGCTGGTGATGTCGGCGTTCAGCGTGTCAACAACGCTCTTAGGCGTGCCGGCCGGCGCGAATAACCCGAACCAGGTGAAGACATCGATCTTCGGCAGTCCGGCTTCGGCGAAGGTCGGCACATCCGGCAGCAAGGCCGAGCGGCTCGGCGCGTGCAGTGCAATCGGCTTGAGCTTGCCGCTTTTGACCAAATCCACCACGCCTGGATTTCCGAGGCCGACGAACACCACCTGAATATCGCCGCTGCCAACCGCCTGGAGAATGGGTGGGAAGCCGTTGAAGGGCACATGCGTCATCTGCGCGCCTGCATGCTTGCGAAGCTGCTCCATGGTTAGATGGACGTCAGAGCCGGCGCCGAAAGAGGCGTAATTGAGCTTGTCGGGATTGGCTTTCGAATACGCCACCAGATCCGGCCAGGTTTTTGCCGGCACACTGGGGTGAACGGCGAGCAGCACTTCGGCGGCAACCAGGTTGGTGATTGGCTCAAAGCTCTTATCGACGCTGTAGCGCAGCTTGTCATAGACAAAGGGGTTGATCGACAGCGTGCTGGCGGACAGCAGGCACAGCGTGTAACCGGTGGGTGCCGCCCCAGCGCAGGCCTCGGCCGTGATGCGGGTGTTGGCGCCGGGCTTGTTCTCGACGATAAAGGCCTGGCCAGTGCGCTCCTGCAGGCCGGCGGCCAGGGTGCGGGTCAGCACGTCGGCTACGCCGCCCGCACCCAGCGGCACGATGATGGTGACTGGCTTGTTAGGATAAGGCTGTGCCTGCGCGGCAGCGCCCAGCCCGGCCGCCAGCGCCATCCAGGCGAATCGTGTGAGCCACTTTTTTAGCATCTTCGTTCCTTGGTTTTGCAAATCGGTTCAGTGCGTGTCCAGGCCCGGATACGGCGCCGCATCCACCAGCACGAACGCGACCGCGCAGGGCTTGTCCGAGCGGTTGGCCCAGGCGTGATTGGTGCCGCGCTGAACCATCACGTCGCCGGCGCGCATCAGCACTTCGCCCTCGTCGAGGATGGACCAGATCTCGCCCGACAGCACCATCACGTAGTCGAGTGACCGGGTCCGGTGCATCATCGGATTTTTAGCCGGCATGCCGGCCGCCGGTTTGCTCAAGCCGGCGCTGGCGGGAAGCGCGTCTTTCCAGTCGCAGTCAGGCGGAAACTCGACGATGCGAAACGTCGTGCCGCCAGCAGGCGGTGGCACTGAAATCGGCAATCTCACCGGGTCGCCGGCGCGAAAGTTGTCAGCGGGCGTGCCGTCGGTCCACAACTCGGTCGATGCCAGCGTCGGGATGCCGAGTATGCATTCGACGTGCGGCGACGCACCGTCCGACACGACGATGGAGCGTCCCCCGGCGTCATGCCCGGTCACGATGCGGCGCACCGGCGCCACCTTGGGATGGACATGTGCTGATGCTGGTTTTCCGGTCACTGATTTTCTTTCTTCGGTGTATTGAAACTGACGGCGTGCTAGGCGACGCCGGCCGGCAGCGCATGCTCCGCGCCGCACTGCATGAGCAGATCACTGACAAGACTGCGTATGCCGCAGGCGTCGGCGGCGACGCCAAAAACATAGTTGTCAGGCCGAACCAGCACCGCGACGCACCGGTGCAGCGCGAACCACGCGGTCAGCACGCCATCGCTTTCGACCAAAGTCAGCCGATTTGAAGCCGGGGCGTCGTCCGCTGCGATCACCCGCGCGACCTGAATCGGCAGCGTCTGGTCAAAAGCCAGGGCAGCGTCGAGAAGTGCGCCTGAAAGTACCAGACGCAAGCCGCTGCCGATGATGTCGTCGAGCAGGCGAGACGGGGTGCCGGCAATGCGCGGCTGCGGAAACAGCGTGCCGTTGGCCGCGTGCGGTGCCGATGCGAGCAGACCCTTGCCGAGCTTGGGCATCAGGTCCTGCCGCAAGGTTGTCTGCACGCTGGCGCCCATCTCCTCAATCAGTTTGTGGTCACGCGCCCTGGCTTTTGCCTCGTCGCGCTCGCAAACGAAACGGCCCAGGCCCTTGATGATCTCCGTCAGTTGCCGCACATGCGGGCTGCGCTCGGTTTCATAGCTGTCAAGCAATGCTGGCGACGCGGCGCCCTGGAGCACCCATGCCATTTTCCAGCTCAGGTTAGCGACATCGCGTATGCCCTGGCACATCCCCTGGCCGAGGAAAGGCGGTTGCTGGTGCGCGGCATCGCCGGCAAGAAATATGCGGCGATCACGCCATTTTTCGGCGATCAGGGCATGAAAACGATAGCTCGCGCTGCGCCAGATTTGCGCCTCGCTCTGGCTGACCCAGCGGCCTAGCAGCCTCCATACGTTGGCTTCGTCGGCCGCTTCGCGCGGGTCTTCATTTTTATGCAGCATGATCTCCCAACGCCTGTGGTCATTGGCGCCCACCACGTAAGTGGCAGGCCGGGCCGGCTCGCAGTACTGCACATTGGTTTTCGGCAATCTGTCCAGCGCATCGGGCATGACCTTTACATCCACCACCAGCCAGGGCTCGTCAAAGCCCAGGTCTTCCAGCGCAACTCCGGTGGCGCGGCGCACCGTGCTGCCCGCGCCGTCGCAGGCAATCACGTAGCGCGCGTTTTCCACCCAAGTGCCGGCCGGGCTTTCAAGCGTGAGCGACACAGCGTAATCGTTTTGCGAAATCGCTGTCAGTTCTGCGCCGAGCTCGACGCGCACGGTTTTTTGCCGTGTCGCGCAGGCGCGCATCGCCGCATCGACCGGCGGCTGCGTAAACGACAGGTTCGGTGGCCAGCCCTGCGGCAGAGGCGGCGGCGCGGCATCGAGGCGCTTGATGATGCGGCCATCGACACCGTGGAACTCGGACGGCGGATAGTCCGCCACCCAGGGTGCGATTTCATCGGTGATGCCCATTTGCTGGAACACGCGCATGATTTCATGGTCCAGTGCGATGGCGCGCGGTTTGTCATAGACGGTTTTTGAACGGTCCACCACCAGCACTGTCACGCCAAGCTGACCGAGCAGGCTGGCGGCGACGGCGCCGGTCGGGCCGAAGCCGATGACGGCTACATCATGCATGCACAGTGC
Organism: uncultured Polaromonas sp.; assembly: GCA_964236835.1. Taxonomy (GTDB): domain Bacteria; phylum Pseudomonadota; class Gammaproteobacteria; order Burkholderiales; family Burkholderiaceae_C; genus Polaromonas. The sequence goes on along the minus strand of CAXSGT010000054.1, from coordinate 1,273 downwards.
CGGCCGCGGCTTCGACTTTTAGGCGCATGCCGTCGCTCCACGTCTGGTGGCTGGAAAAGCCGGGCCGCGAGCGGCACAGCGCTTCTGTTTGCGCGACAATTTCCGCCGAGGGCCGGCTAATGTCCAGCTCGCCGCGGCAGGGCTGCGGCGTGTGGAAAGGCGAATCGACAAACAGCTCCAGCGGGTTGCCTTCAGGATCCTTCAGGTAAAGCGACCAGGCATTGCCGTGATTGACCTGGGCTATTTCGCCCACGCCAAGGGCAGTCAGCTTTTCAAAGCTGGTGCGCAAATCGTCGAGCGTCAGCAGGCCGAAGGAAATCTGGTTGATAGGGTTAAAGCCGGCATCGGCAGGCCGGCCGTCGAGCAGCACCAGCTGGTGATGGTCCGAACCGCTCTTGGTGAGGAAAACGACTTTCTGGCCGTTGACACGCACGCCGCGGTCGCTGGCGAAGAAGCCGAATACGTCAACGTAAAAACGCTCCATGCGCTCAATGTCGGTGACGTTGATGCCGAAGTGGCTGAGGACGGTGGGCGGCAGAAGGGGCATGATAAAAGTTGTTTTGGGTCAGGCGG
>CAXSGT010000054.1:0-690 GCA_964236835.1 uncultured Polaromonas sp. | reverse complement strand
AGGTGGCCGCGGCGTTGGCGGGCGCCTCGTTCATGACAGGGTTGATCAAACTGCCGATTTCCGAAATTTTCACTTCCACGATATCGCCGGCGCGCAAAAAGCGCTGCGGTTCGCGGAACAGCCCGACGCCCGACGGTGTGCCGGTGACCAACACATCGCCCGGCTGCCAGTCGATGGCCTGCGAGACGTAGGAGATCAGGTGCGGGATGGAAAAAATCAGATCGTCAATGCTGCAGTGCTGCACCTCTTCCCCGTTGAGGTAGGTGTGCAGCTCCAGCCTGCTCGGGTCAGGGATCTCGTCCTTCGTGACCAGCCACGGGCCGAAAGCGCCCGAGTGGCGAAAGTTCTTGCCCATGCCATACAGATGGGAATGCTTTTGCCAGTCGCGCACGCTGGCCTCGTTAAAGCAGGCATAGCCGGCGACATGATCCATCGCGTCCGCTTCGCTTATATGCCCGCCGCCCCTGCCTATCACGACGGCAAGCTCGCCTTCGTAGTCGAACTGCTCCGACACACGCGGCTTCATCAGCGGGCGCTCGTGGCCGGTCAGCGTTTGCGCGTGGCGGTGGAAGACGACGGGATAAGGAGGGGGCGGCTTGCCGACCTCCCTTGCATGCGACTTATAGTTAAGGCCAAGGCAAATGACCTTGGAGGGCGAGGTGATCACCGGCAGCAGTTGGCAGTCGCTGA